>NZ_JBAQRT010000294.1:0-9197 GCF_049306435.1 Zavarzinia sp. | reverse complement strand
CCGCTGCACCAGGCATCGAGGGTCGCCGCGTCGGTGAAGCCGCTGAGCACGGCGGCGGCCATGGCGGTCAGGCGGGGCGACGGCGCCTCGCCGGTCAGATAGGCGATGCTGCCCTGACGGCGCAGGCCATGCCAGACGATGCCGTTGATCGCTGCCCGGTCCTGCTTGCCGGCATAGCGCCGGTTGCGGAAGTAGCGGTCGACCACGCGGTCCGCCGCGTCCGTCGCGGCGGCGATCTCGATCAGGATCTCGATCGCCGCGGAAATCCGGGCGGCGGGCTGCATGGGGCGTCTCTCAGCGGCCGCCCTGCGGGTAGTTCGGGCTTTCGCGGGTGATGGTCACGTCGTGGACGTGGCTTTCGCGCAGGCCGGCGTTGGTGATGCGGACGAACTGGGCGCGGTCCTGGAAATCCGGCACCGTGGCGCTGCCGGTATAACCCATGGCGGCGCGCAGGCCACCGACCAGCTGATGGATCACGGTGTGGACCGAACCCTTGTAGGGCACCTGACCCTCGATGCCTTCCGGCACCAGTTTCAGCGTGTCCTTCACTTCTTCCTGGAAGTAGCGATCGGCCGAGCCGCGCGCCATGGCGCCCACCGAGCCCATGCCGCGGTAAGCCTTGTAGCTGCGCCCCTGGTACAGGAACATTTCGCCCGGCGCCTCGTCGGTGCCCGCCAGCAGCGAGCCGACCATGGCGACGGAAGCGCCGGCCGCGATCGCCTTGGCGAAATCGCCCGACAGTTTGATGCCGCCATCGGCGATCACCGGCACGCCGGCCTTGCGGCAGACTTCGGCGACATCCATGACCGCGGTCAGCTGCGGCACGCCGACACCGGCGACCATGCGGGTTGTGCAGATCGAGCCGGGGCCGATGCCGACCTTGATCGCATCCGCGCCCGCATCCATCAGGGCGATGGCGGCGGCGGCGGTGGCGACATTGCCGGCGACCACCTGGGTCTCGTTCGACAGGCGCTTGATGGCGGCGACGGCATCGATCACGCGCTGGGAATGGCCATGAGCGGTATCGACGATGATCAGGTCGCAGCCGGCGGCGATCAGCGCCTCGGCCCGGGCGAAACCATCGGGGCCGACCGTGGTCGCCGCGGCGACGCGCAGGCGGCCGGCGCTGTCCTTGGCGGCATTGGGATGCTGCTGGGACTTCTCGATATCCTTGACCGTGATCAGGCCGACGCAGCGATAGGCGTCGTCGACCACCAGCAGCTTCTCGATCCGGTACTTGTGCAGCAGCTTCTTGGCCTCGCCCCGGTCGATGCCGTCCTTCACCGTGATCAGGTTTTCCCTGGTCATCAGTTCGGAGATCAGCTGGCTGTCGTCGGTCGCGAAGCGGACATCGCGATTGGTCAGGATGCCGACCAGCTTGCCCGAGGCCGTCTCGACCACCGGAATGCCCGAGATCGAGAACTTGCGCATCAGGGCATGGGCATCGGCCAGGGTGCGGTCGGGCGCGATGGTCACGGGATTGACCACCATGCCGGATTCGAATTTCTTCACCTGGCGGATCTGATCGGCCTGCTGATCGATTTCCATGTTGCGGTGAATGACGCCGATACCGCCGGCCTGGGCCATGGCGATCGCCATGTTGCTTTCCGTCACCGTGTCCATGGCGGCGGACATCAGCGGGATATTCAGCTCGATCGAGCGGGTGATGCGGGTGCGGGTGTCGACCTGGGCGGGCAGCACGCTGGAGGCGGCAGGCGTCAGCAGCACGTCGTCGAAGGTAAGAGCTTCGCGGATCTGCATCTAATCCTCCGTGTGCAGCAATAAAGAGCGGTCCTGAATCGGGGTCGCGCTCTATAGCACGGGCGCCCGCCGCGGCCTAGCCGGCAGACGCAGGCCGGCCATGCACCGCCCGTGATGTCGATTGTCGCCGCATGCGGCAACGCCTAGATTGCATTGATGAGCGATGAAACCGTAACCCTGTGGCGCCCGGTCGGCCCCGAGGAGCTCGAACTGATCCGCCGGTCCGGCATGCGTGCCTTTCCCCCGCGCCTGCCCGAACAGCCGATTTTCTACCCGGTCACGACCGAGGATTACGCCATCAAGATCGCCCGTGACTGGAATGTTCCGGCGAGCGGTTCGGGCTTCGTCACCCGATTCGAGATCAGCAAGGCCTATCTGGACAGCCATGAGCCACAGGACGCCGGCGGCCGGAGCCATCGCGAATACTGGATCCCGGCAGAGGCGCTGGACGATTTCAACGCCGCCATCCGGGGGCTGATCGAAGTCGTTCACCGTTTCCCTTGAAATGGGGAAGCCATCACGACCGGAAACCGGTCGCGACGACATACATTTCGGACGAATCGCTGCGGCTGGCCGGGGGCTTCATGTGCTTGACCACGGCGAAATGCTTGCGCAGCGCCGCCATCAGCTGGTTCTCCGAGCCACCCTGCAGGACCTTGGCGATGAAGGCCCCGCCCGGCGTCAGGACTTCGATGGCGAAGTCGAGCGCGGCTTCGCACAGAGCCATGATCTTCAGGTGATCGGTCGCCTTGTGCCCGGTCGAGGACGCCGCCATGTCGGACAGGACGACATCCGCCGGCCCGCCCAGGAGTTCGCGCAGTTTCTCGGGCGCGTCCTCGGCAAGGAAATCGAACTGGATCACCTCGGCCCCCGGCAGGGGCGCGACCTCGGTCAGATCGATGCCGACGACCTTGCCATTGGGCCCCGGATCGCCGGGGCGCGAGCGCACGCGCACGCTCGCCACCTGGCACCAGCCGCCGGGCGCGGCGCCCAGATCGACGACGACCGCGCCGGGGCGCAGCACCCGCAGCTTGTCGTCGATCTCGATCAGCTTGAAGGCGGCGCGGCTGCGATAGCCTTCGCGCTTCGCCGCCACGACATAAGGATCGTTCAACTGGCGCTCCAGCCAGCGAGCCGAGGAAATCGTCCGCTTCTTGGCCGTCTTCACCCGAACGTGAAGGCCCCGGTTGTGCCCGGAGACACTGCCGCTCTTGCTGCCGCCGCTATGCCCGCTCATGCCTTGCTTTCCGCCATCAAACCCATCAATACACCCTCGCGCAGGCCGCGGTCGGCGATGCGCAGCCGCTTTTCCGGCCAGGCTTCCAGGATCGCATCCAGAATCGCGCAGCCCGCCAGCACAAGATCGGCCCGGTCGCGACCGATGCAGGGATTGGCCGCCCGCCCGTCGAAAGACAGCGCCTTGATATCGGCGATCACCCGATTGATCTCGTCCTGCGTCATCCAGCTGCCGTCAACCCGGGAGCGGTCGTAGCGCGGCAGGTTCATCCGCACGGCCGCCAGGGTCGTGACCGTGCCGGACGTGCCGAGCAACTGGAAACCGAAGTCGCGCGCGGCGTCCCGCGCATCATGGCGGGCGGCGAAACCGGCCATCGCATCCCGCACCTCGCCCACCATGCGGCCGTAGACATCGGCGTCGACCTCAACCCCGCCGAAACGCTCGGCCAGGGTGACGACACCGAGGGGGACCGAGATCCAGTCCAGCATTTCCGCCCGGTCCGGCCCCTTGACCGCGAGCCAGGCCAGTTCGGTCGAGCCGCCGCCGATGTCGAACACCAGCGCCCGGCGCCGGTCGGGATCGAGCAACGGCGTGCAGCCGGCGACGGCGAGGCGCGCCTCTTCAGCCGGGGAAATCACTTCGAGGGCGATGCCCGTTTCATTGAGCGCGCGGGCGAGGAATTCGCCGCCATTGGTCGCCCGGCGGCAAGCCTCGGTCGCGATCGCGCGGATATGGGTGACACGGCGGCGGCGCATCCGCCCGGCGCAGACCTGCAGCGCATCCAGTGTCCGCTCGATCGCGGCATCGGCGATGCGGCCGTGGGAGGCGAGGCCTTCGCCCAGCCGGACAATGCGCGAGAAAGCGTCGACGATGCGGAAGGTGCCATGCCGCGCCGGCTCGGCGATCAGCAGCCGGCAATTGTTGGTGCCAAGATCAAGCGCCGCGAACATGGGCGGATCGCCCCCGTCACCAGAATGGCCCGTGAATTCGGCGCGCCACGCGCCGCCCACGGGATCAAGCCCCTCAGGGCGCGAGTCCGACACGATCTACCTCAACCGATCGGGACGGCCCACGCCGCCCCACTTGCCCTCATGATAGCAGTTTTCCGGTGTTTGGGTAAAAAACGCGCGAAATCCCCGGCCCCGGGCCGGGGTCGTGAAAACTCGAAGACAGACCCGCACAATCGACATACCATCTATCAAAGATGATGTTTTATACATGATCTACCCATGATGACCGCCGCGCAAATGCGGGCTGCCCGCGCCCTTCTCGGCCTCGACCAGCGTTCCCTGGCCGAGCTGGCGGGCGTGTCGCTGCCCACGATCCAGCGCATGGAGGCCAGCGAGGGCAATGTCCGCGGCGTTGTCGAGAGCCTGACCCGCGTGGTCGAGGCGCTGGACCGGGCCGGGGTGGAATTGATCGCGGAAAACGCGCCGAGCAGCGGCGGCGGACGGGGCCTGCGCCTCAAGTCCCCGAAACCCGCCCAAGGCGCCTGATCCCGATCACGCGACGGCGACCGCCGACCTCTTGCCGACGATCCCCGCCGCAGGTAGCGGCCCGGCAGCCTTTGCTGCCCTCGGGAGTACCGGTAGCTTTTGCTGCTCTCATAGGAGTGATCGTCATGGTCGGGAAGACCGCCGAACCCAGCTTCATCGAATTGTTCACGCCCAAGCTCGTGACCATCCTGCGTGAGCGTTACGGTTTCGCCGAATTCCGGGCCGACGCGCTGGCCGGGCTGACTGTCGCCATTGTCGCCCTGCCGCTGTCGATGGCGATCGCCATCGCCTCGGGCGTGCCGCCGGATCGCGGGCTCTATACCGCGATCATCGGCGGCTTCCTCGTCTCGGCGCTGGGCGGCAGCCGGTTCCAGATCGGCGGACCGGCGGGGGCCTTCATCGTCCTCGTCGCGGCGACGGTCGATATCCACGGTATCGACGGCCTGCTGCTGGCGACCATGATGTCCGGCGTCTTCCTCGCCGCGGTCGGCTTCCTGCGCCTTGGCACCTATATCAAGTTCATTCCCTATCCGGTCACGGTCGGCTTCACCGCCGGCATCGCCATCATCATCTTCGCCAGCCAGATCAAGGACCTGCTGGGCCTGACCCTGCCGGGCAAGGAGCCGGGCGCCCTGCTGCCGAAGCTGGAGATGCTGGGCGCCGCCCTGCCGACGGCCAATGTCGCCACCATCGGCATGACCGTGCTGACCATCGCGACCATCCTGACCCTGCGCCGCTTCCGGCCGCAGTGGCCGGGGATGCTGATCGCCGTCACCCTCGCTTCCCTCGCCGCGCTCGGCCTTGGCCTCGATGTCGAGACCATCGGCAGCCGTTTCGGCGGCATTCCCCAGTCGATCCCCCTGCCCAGCCTGCCGACGATCAGCCTCGAGAAGGCGATCGCCGTGCTGCCGGCCGCCCTCTCCTTCACCCTGCTCGGCGCGATCGAGAGCCTGCTGTCCGCCGTCGTCGCCGACAGCATGAGCGGGCGGCGCCACCGCTCGAACTGCGAACTGGTGGCGCAGGGCGTGGCCAATATCGCCTCGGCCCTGTTCGGCGGCATCTGCGTGACCGGCACCATCGCCCGCACGGCGACCAATGTCCGCGCCGGCGCCCACGGCCCGATCGCGGGGATGCTGCATTCCGTCTTCCTGCTGGCTTTCGTCCTGCTGGCGGCGCCCCTCGCCTCGGCCATTCCGCTGGCCGCCCTCGCCGGCGTCCTCGCCATCGTCGCCTGGAACATGATCGAGAAACACGCCTTCGCCGTCCTGCTGCGCACCTCGCGCGGGGATGCCGTCGTGCTGCTGACCACCCTGCTGCTGACCGTGTTCCGCGACCTCGCCGAAGGCATCGTCGCCGGATTCGCCCTCGGCGCCCTGCTGTTCCTGCACCGCATGGCGCAATCGGTCGAGGTCGAGAGCGAAATGCCCCTCGTCGCCGAGGATCGGGGCGACAAGAACGACGCCCGCCGCCAGGAGCGTTACGACCCCGCCCTGTCGAGCGACCGCGACGTCGTCGTGCATCACATCACCGGCGCCTTCTTCTTCGGCGCTGCCGCCAGCGTCGGCGCCGTGCTCGACCGCCTGGGCGAGAGCCCGAGGGCCTATGTCCTCGATTTCGCCAATGTGCCCTTCCTGGATTCGACGGCGGCCGCGACCATCGAAGGCTTCCTGCGGAAAGCCGAACGGCGGGGCGCCATCGTCTATGTCGGCGGGGCGAGGCCGGCGGTTCGCCGGGTATTGCTGGCCCATGGCGTGCGCCCGCCCCGCGCCCACTTCAAGTCGGACGTCGCCGATGCCATGATCGCCGCCCACCGGAAGGCCACGCCCGCGACCGCATGATCCGACGCCTCTGCCTGTTTCTCGCCCTGCTGATCTGCGCCGGCCCCGCCGGGGCGGAGCCGCGCCCGCTCGATACCGGCGACCGGCTGTTCATCCAGGCCAATGTTCAATGGACCGTCGGCCATGAGATCGGCCATGCCCTGATCGACCAGTTGCGGCTTCCCGTCTTCGGGCGGGAGGAGGACGCCGCCGACATGCTGGGTGCCCTGCTGCTGGTGCTGCGGCGGGATGCCGGGCTGCAGCCGGACTTCCGCGAGCGGCTGAAGGCGATCGCCGATGGCTGGCTGCTGGAATGGCTCGACGATCTGCAACTCGACAGCAGCATCCCCTATTGGGACCAGCATTCCCTGGATATCCAGCGCCTGTTCACCTTCACCTGCCTGATCTTCGGCTCCGACCCCGAGCATCTGCGCGACCTCGCCGATACCGCCACCCTGCCGATCGAGCGTGCGCTCTACTGCCCCGAGGAATATGCCCTCGCCGCCCGCTCCATCGACTGGGTCAGCCAGCATTACGGCCGGCCTTCGGGCGAGGCCATGGCGCCGGGCGCCGGTCGCTTCCGCGTGACCTATGAAGATGCCGGCGCCTCCCGCTTCCGGGACCTGATCGATATCGTGCGGGCCGATCCCTTCGTGCAGGATGCCGCCGACCGCCTGTCCGAGCGGCTGCGCCTGCCGCGCGATATCGGCATCGTCTTCACCGACTGCGGCAACCCGGATGCCTTCTACAACGCGAACACGGTCGAGATCGTGATCTGCTACGGCCTCCTCGAGCATTTCGCCGATTATGCCCGCCGCCGCCACGACCCCGCGCCCGGCAAGACCCTGTGCGACGTGCCGGTGACCGGGATGCCGGGCGGGCGTCGCTACGGCTGTACCGCCCCGGCGCCACCTGCCCCCTGAAGCCACAATTACTTGCGTCTTCGCTCGCGCGTGGGGCCAGACATGGTACCATTCGGGATCAGGACTCGAAGGGGCGATTCTTTTGCAGCTGGCACGACGGGAGCGTTCGGGAAGCACCATGAACGTCATGGCGGGCGCAAGAAGCGAGATCTACGGGCGGCTGGAAAGCGCCCGGCGGATCTGGTGCGTCGGCGCCGTCCATGCCGAGCTGCATCGCCTGACCGTGCTGCACGACGCCCTCGCCGGGCGGTTGCGCCGGGGCGACCGGCTGGTCTATCTCGGCAACATGATCGGGCACGGCGCCGATGCCGCCGGCACCATGGACGAGATGCTGGCCTTCCGCCGCCACGTCCTCTGCTTCGCCGGGATGGAGCCCTGGGACATCGTCTTCCTGCGTGGCGCGCAGGAGGAGATGTGGGTGAAACTCGGCCAGTTGCAGTTCGCGCCCAATCCGCGCGAAGTGCTGCAGTGGATGATCAGCCAGGGCGTGGGCGCCACCCTGCGCTCCTATGGTATCGATCCCGACAGCGGCTTCGGCCATATCCGCGACGGCGCCGTCGCCATCACCCGCTGGACCTCGCGGGTGATGCAGGCGGTGCACGACCACCCGGGCCATGACGACCTGCTCTCGGGCCTGCGCCGCTATGCCTTCTCGACGGGCGAGGGCCTGCTCTTCGTCAACGCCGGGCTCGACGCCGCCCGCCCCCTGACCGAACAGCGCGACGCTTTCTGGTGGGGCGGCCCCGGCCGTTTCGACGACGACGCGCCTTACGGCGACTTCCGCCTGATCATCCGCGGCTTCGACCGCAACCGCGGCGGCGTGATCATGGGCCAGCACCGCGCCACCATCGACGGCGGCTGCGGCTTCGGCGGCACCCTCGCCGCCGCCTGCCTCCAGCCCGACGGCGACCTCGACGACTGGATCGAGGTCTGAGCGGCACATAGCTGTGGCCCGTCAGGGCCCTGCCGGGTAGGATTCAGTCCTCCAGTCCCGCTTCGCTCGACAGTCGAGGCACGCGGGAAGAGGAAGTGTTCGCCATGTACCCTCGACCAGTTCTTTCCCCAACCGACCTCGCCGCCGTCGAGCGCTACCGCGCCCGCCTCGCCGCCGGCGAGGAGGAGGCTTTGCCCGCCGACATGGTCAGTCGCATGATCGACAGCGAAAGCCCGCTCAAACTCTGGCGCGAACACCGTGGCCTCAGCGCAAGGGCCCTGGCCGACAGGGCCGGCCTGTCCCCGGCCTATGTCAGCCAGATCGAAACCGGCAAACGCGAAGGCTCGATCAGCGCGATGAAGGCGCTCGCCGGAGCACTGAATGTCGGACTGGATGATTTGGTGTGATGGCGACGGCGTCGCGGGAGATAAGGCAACCGGCAGCCTGATGCCATGCCCGATCTTGATCAAGTCGCCTACAACACCAGGCGACCTCACCAGGGCCGGGGCATGAACGGCAGCCCCCCCGACAAGGCCTTCATCGACGGCCTGCCGAAGGAGACCAGCGCACCCACCTCAAAGCCTCATAAAGCGGCCTGAAAACCCTGCCCATAAAGGCGGCACTGTCAGCCAATTACCATTTCTGTACATACAGATCAATTAGATATAGCGTCTCCAAAATTTCTATAATCAAAAACAAAGGCTCCTAATTTCAGTTTTTCTTAAATAATTCTCTCAAAACATTAGATTCGATGATAACCACATTTGACCGAAACCCCAATCCAATCATATTAAATCCAGAAATTCTCACACATAATGGCAAAACATCACGTTCTATATCATATTTTATTGTATCGAATTCACCATTTGATAATCTCAATCTTCCAATTCCATCAGATTTCTTGTAAGAACCTGACTCAAAAGCCTACTATCGCGCGAGCCTTCTGATGGCGAGTTGGATCGAGGCGAGGGTGACGAAAGCGCGAAGGGTGTCGGCGAGGTTTTCCCAGTCCTTGGCGAGGCGTCGGTT
>NZ_JBAQRT010000293.1:0-6155 GCF_049306435.1 Zavarzinia sp. | reverse complement strand
GCGCAGCATGGGGCCACCGCCGCCGCCGGCGATACGCTGCGCGTCGGGCCTCGTGATCAGGGCAAGAACATGGGTCGCCCCTTCCGCCTCGGCGAGCGCGGTCGCGACCGGCGCCGAAAGCGCCCCGTCGACCAGCATCGCCCCGCCCGGCCCCGCCACCGGCGGCCCGCCCAGCAGCGGCACCCTTGTCGAGGCGCGCAGGGCCTGCATCACCTCGCCATGGCGGCGAAAGCCGGTCAGGGCCACGGGCGCGGCATCGGCCACCCTGGTCGCCATCATGGTGAGCGGAATGGCCGATGCCATCAGACGCGCCGTGTCCAGCGGCTTGATCGCGGTCATGACGTGATCGATCAGATAATCGACATTCATCACCGGCCGCCGCCGGAACACCCGGGCGACACTGAGAAAGCGGCCGTTGTTGATATCCTCGTAGAAGATCCTCGTGCCGCGCAGGGCCTGCCCCGCCAGCAGATAGGCGCCGGCGCAGGCCCCGGCCGAGGTGCCATAGACCGCGTCGAAAGCCGGCACGAGGCCAAGATGGTCGAGCGCGGAGACCATGCCACCGGCGATGACGCCGCGCATTCCGCCGCCTTCAATGACGAGGGCAAGCCGATACCCGTCCCCCCGCGCCCCCGGCCGCGATCCGTCGCGCGACCGCGCGAGCGCGAGGGCGGCGACCGGGTCGGGAGCCTGCGCCATCCGCCGGGTCAGAAGTTGAAGGTCAGCGCGGCGCTGCCATATTCGAAGGCGTGCGGCTGTGCCTCGAATTCCTCCGACCGCTTCACATAGGTCGCGTTGAAGCGCATGCCGATGGCATAGACGACGAAGCCGACATTGAATTCGCCGACCAGCGTCTTCTTGTCGACATTGGGCGAATCCTCGAACGTGTTGCCGTCGAGGAAGACGTCGCGGGCGCTGGCCCAGCCTTCAAACCCGGTGAAGACATACCAGCCGGCGCCACGGCGGATCACCGGCACCGGCGCGCTGCCCGCCGGCCGCACCCGGGGCAGGCCGAAATCGGCATCGAGCTTGTTGCCAAGGCGCAGCAGGGCGCCCGCGCCGGCATAGGTCTGGACGTTGCCGATCGCGGCATTCACATGCGGAACAAGGTCGATGCCGATGCTGCGGGTCAGCTCCAGCGGCGGCGTGCGCCAGCGCCGCGACAGGCCGATCAGCAGGCCAGGCTCGTCCGACAGCTGCTCGTCCCAGCCCTGCGACTTGTTCGAGCCGATCAGATTGTGGGTGATGTCCTGGATCTGCTCGCCAAGAGCCGAGGGACCGACCACGCCGGCCTGGACCTCGAGCGTGTTCTGGGAATAGCGGTTCTCGGATACCGCCAGCGCCGAGAGATAGAGCCAGCCGGCATAGGGCCGGTCCTTGGGGTCCGGCGGGTTCAGGGATTCATCCGCCGGCTCGTAGATGTTCTGGCCGAGCGCCAGTTCCCAGCGGCTGCGGCCGGCCTGACCGAAGATCCACGAATTGGCCGCGACCAGCGGGGCGAAGACGAAAGCGGGCGCCGGCGCGGGCTTCGAGAAGATCAGCTTCACGCCGCTCGTGTACCATTCGTCGGTGCCGTTCAGCTTGTCGTTCTCCATGACGAGCGTGAAGCTGGCGCGGCGGGAGGTCGCCCCCGAAGCCGCCCCCGCATCGTCTGTTTCGGCACGGACCGGCGCGGTGGCCGACAGAGCCACCAGCCCCGCCAGCGCGGCAATCCCGAATATCCGTGTCAAAGCCATCTCGATACCCCCCGACAAGCGCGGCGGATGTTACGGGGCCGGGCCGCGCGGCGTCAACGGAACTACCCTCGTTTGGGACTTGCAGGCGACGTGATCTCTGTCACCCTCCCCGGACTGTTCGTCTGCTATAGCCGTCATGGGGGTACGGCACCAACATGAGCACGATTGTCGGCACTGTCTTCGCGATCGCGGGCCTGCTTGCGCTGATCAGCGTGCTGCCCGCGCTGGCCCAACGTCTGGCGGTGCCCTACAGCGTCGTCCTCGCCGTGGTCGGCATCGGCATCGGCGCCCTGTCCTCGGCGGCGGCCGCGACGGCGATCAGCGGCCCCGTTGGCGACATGCTGCTGGAATGGCGGGACTTCACGTCGAGTTCCGTCGTCTTCATGGTCGTGTTCCTGCCCGTGCTGCTGTTCGAGGCGTCGCTCGGCATCGATGTCCGCGAATTGCTGGACGATCTGTTCCCCGTGCTTCTGCTGGCCGTGGTCGCCGTGGTCGCGGCGACGGTCGCCGTCGGCGTCGCCCTGTCCTATGCCAGCCCCTTCAGCCTGATCCCCTGCCTGTTGCTGGCCTCCATCATCTCGACCACCGATCCCGCCGCCGTCGTCGCGATCTTCCGCGACCTGGGCGCGCCGCGCCGGCTGTCGCTGCTGGTCGAGGGCGAATCCGTCTTCAACGATGCCGCGGCCATCACCCTCTTCACCATGCTGATGGGCGCCCTGACCCGGGGCACCAGCCTCGACGGGTTGGACGGGCTGTGGCTGTTCCTCGAGCATTTCGCGATCGGCCTTGGCATCGGCTTCGCCTTCGGCTGGCTCGCCACCCTGGTGGTGCCTTACCTGCGCGACAATCGCCTCGCCGAACTGACCCTGACCGTCGGCGGCGCCTATCTCGCCTATATCGTGCCGGAGACCTATCTTCATGCCTCGGGCGTGGTCGCCGTCGTCGTCTTCGCCCTGACCTTCGGCGCCGTGGCGCGCCTGCGCATCGCGCCCGAGAACTGGCGCCACCTGCATCATTCGTGGCAGACCCTGGGCTTCTGGGCCAATTCGCTGATCTTCGTGCTGGCCGCCATGCTCGCCCCCAAGACGCTGGCGACCATGACCGGCGCGGATTTCGTCCTGCTGCTCGTCCTCGTCGGCTCGGCGCTGGCGGCGCGAGGGCTGGTCATCTTCGGGATGCTGCCGCTGATCACGGCGACCGGCCTTGCCCGCAAGGTGGCCCTGAGCTTCAAGGCTGTGATCGTCTGGGGCGGATTGCGCGGCGCCGTCACCCTCGCCCTTGCCCTGGCCGCGACCGAGAATCCCGATCTGCCGCCCGAGATGAAGCGCTTCATCGGCGTCCTTGCCACCACCTTCGTGCTGTGGACCCTGCTGGTGAACGGCCTCACCCTGAAGCCGCTGATCCGCCTCCTTGGCCTCGACAAGCTCTCGCCCGCCGATATCGCCACCCGCGACCGGGTGATGGCGCTCGGCCTGACCGAGGTCAAGGGCCACGCCGAACAGGTTGGCCGCAACCACCGGCTGACCGATGCGGCGGTCCGCCAGGTCACCGGCTATTACGAACGCCGCCTTGGCGAACTCGAAGTCGCGGCCAGTCTCGACACGGGCGCGCGCTGCGGCGAGGATGTGGGCAGCGCCGCCCTCGTCACCCTCGCCCGGCGCGAACAGGCGGGCTATCTCGAAATGTTCGAGGAGCGGGTGATCGGCCGCGAACTGGCCGCGCCCCTCGCCACCATGGCCAATGGCCTCGCCGATGCCGCGCGCGACGGCGGTCAGGCCGAATATCTGAAGGATTGCGCCCGGGTCACCCGTTTCCCGCCGCCCTTCCGCATCGCCCTGTTCCTGCAGCGCCGCTTTGGCTGGAACCGGCCGCTGGCGACCATTCTCGAAGCGCGGATGGAGCGGCTGCTGATCACCCAGGCCGCGCTCCGCGACCTCCAGACCTATGTCGAACACACGCTGGCGCCGGTGTTCGGCCGCGCCGCCGGCGATCTGCTGCTGCAGACGCTGGAGCTCCGCCAGAAGGGTCTCGCCGACGGGCTCGACGCGCTGAAACTGCAATATCCCGACTATGCCGCCGATCTCGAGGCACGCTATCTCGCCCGGGCCGCCATGGGCCAGGAAACCGTCGCCTATCGCCACATGCTGGAGGAAGGCGTCATCTCGCAGGAGGTGATGAACGCCCTGCTGCGCGACCTCGAAGGCCGGCGGGCACTGATCAGCCGCCCGCCCCGGCTTGACCTTCGGCTGTCGCGCGACGAACTGGTCAACCGCGTGCCGATCTTCGCCGGTCTCGGCCTCGCCCGCTGCGGCGCCGTGGGCGCCCTGATGAAACCGCATCTGGCGGTGCCCGGGGAGCGGATCATGTCGAGGGGCGAGCGCGGCGACCGGATGTATTTCATCTCGTCCGGCGCGGTCGAGGTCTCGGTCGGCGGCACGCCGATCCGGCTCGGCTCCGGCGCCTTCTTCGGCGAGATGGCCCTGTTGTTCGATCAGCCGCGCAACGCCGATGTGACCGCCCTCGGCTATTGCCAGATGCTGGAATTGTCGCGCCGCGACTTCGAGCGCCTGATGGCGTCGGACGAGTCCCTGCGGCGCACCATCACGGCGGCGGCCGAGACCAGGGCGCGCGGCCACCGCGAAGGCACGCCCGCGCCCGGCTGAACCTCAGCGCAGCGACAGGTCGAGAATGGCCTCGAGCTCGCGCAGGGCCTGATCGGCGCCATCGACCTTGATCGTGGTCATGCCCATGGCCCGCGCCGGCTTCAGGTTGATGCCGAGATCATCGAGATAGACCGCCCGGCGCGGATCGACGCCGACGATTTCGCAGGCCATTTCATAGAAGCGCGGCTCGGGCTTGCGGGCCCCCACGCGCCGGCTTTCGATCACGGCGCCGAATTCCGCCATCACCTGGCCGACCTCGGCGGCATAGACCTCGCCCGCACCCGAATCATTCACGTTGTTGGTCAGGCAGGCGGTCTTGTAATGCCGCTTCACCCTGCGCAGCGCCTCGACCATTTCCGGCCTTATCGCGCCATGGATGACCGCGACGACATCGCGGCCGCGCAACTCGTGACCGAGGGCGCGGGCCTCGGCGGCGAAGGCTTCGTCGAAACCGTCGAGATCGATTTCGCTGCGCTCGAACCTCGCCCAGGCGTTCGCATCGGGATTTTCCGCGTTGATCCGGCGGATCGTGTTGGCCGGCAGGCCGCGCGCCGCTTCCAGCGCGTTGAAGGCCTCGAACGGCGACGACAGGATGACCCCGCCGAAATCCCACAGGACGGCGTCGAAATCACGGCTCGGCATTGTTTCTCCCTCAGGCTTGCGCCGGGCGATGGGCTTTGAGAAAGACCGCCACCGCCGTATCGGCGAGGCGGGAAATGTCTGTCCTTTGCAATTGGTCGGCAAGCCCCAGCATTCGCCGAATGTGCAGGTCGCCGCGGATCATGCCGAAGAAGAGTTCGGCCGCGATGCGCGGGTCCTCGATATCGAGATCGCCGCGCGCCCGCGCCCGTTCGAGATAGGCGGTCAGGGCCGCCATCACCTTGGCCGGCCCGGCGCGATAGAAACGGGCGGCGAGATCCGGGCGCCGTCCGGCCTCGGCCATCACGAGGCGCAGGGTCTTCAACGACTGCGGGCTGGTCAGCACGCCCATGAATTCATGGGCGACGGTCGACAGCGCCGCCTCGACCCCCAGCGTGTCGAGATCGGCCGTCATCAGGCTGGCGAAACGCTCGACCGAACCTTGCGCCACCATCGCCTCGAACAGATCTTCCTTGGAGGCGAAATGGGCGTAGACCGTCGCCTTTGAAACGCCGGCCTTGCGCGCCACCGCATCCATCGAGGTGCCGGCGAAGCCCTGGTCCATGAACAGTTCGGACGCCGCCGCCATCACCTGGCGCTGCTTGACGGAAGGACTGGCGCCGCCCTCGCCTTCATCGGAAGGAGCGGTCGCCGCCGCGGATTTCGCCGTGGACATCATGATCGATAAACCTTGTCACCCGGCCGGCCCATAAGCTGCCATGCGCATGATGCATGAACTGGGGAGATGTGCGCCAACCTTGTTGGTGTTATATCAACTGAACTGAACCGTTTAGTCTAGTTTCGAAAATGCGAGAGCTGATGTCATGAAAGCGCATGTGAAGTTCGGCCTGCTGGGCCTCGTGGCGCTGGTCGCCGCCGGCTTCCTCGGCTGGCTCTACATGACGCGGCATCTGGTCAGCACCGACGATGCCTATGTCGCCGCCGACATCGCCCCGATCAGCACCAAGGTCGAGGGCACGGTGGCCGAGGTCCTGGTGACCGACAATCAGACCGTCCGCCCCGGCGACATCCTGCTGCGCATCGACGACGCCAACTACAGGGCCGAGGCTGACGCCGCCCGCGCCGCCACCGCCGCCGCCGCCGCCGATGTCGAGAC
>NZ_JBAQRT010000292.1:0-14559 GCF_049306435.1 Zavarzinia sp. | reverse complement strand
CCGCCGAGCAGCACGCCGGCCTGGGGCGTCGCCCACAGGATGCGGCCCTGACGATCGGCGCCGAGGAGATAGCGGCCGGTGGCGTCGAGCGCGGCCCGCGCGCTCTGGGTCAGGCGGGCATTGGCGAGATGGACGCGGATGCGGGCGACCAACTCGTCGGGCGCGATCGGCTTCGTCACGTAATCGACCCCGCCGGCGGCGAAGCCGTTCACGATATGCTCGGTCTCGGAAAGGCCGGTCATGAAGATGACCGGGACATGGGCCATGGCCGGCAGCTGCTTCAGGCGGCGGCAGGTCTCGAACCCGTCCATGCCCGGCATGATCGCGTCGAGCAGGATGACGTCGGGCGTGATCTTGCCGACGAGGGAGAGGGCGGCGCTGCCGGCGACGGCGACGAGCACGGTCAGGCCCGCCTCCTCGATCGCGTCGGTCAACAGGCCGAGGGTGCCGGGCGAATCGTCGACGACGAGGACGATGTCACGGGCGGTCATGGGGTCCACCGGTCGAAAGGCGGCGCAGGATGTCCATGTATTCATCGAGGGCAAATCCTCTCACCATCGACCGCAGGGCGGTCGTGAAAGCCTGGGATTCCGGGTATTGCTGGTCGATCTCGTCGAGCTTGGCCTGGATGCCGCGCACGTAACCGATCTCGCCCAGTTTCAGCAATTCCTGGATATGGCGGGCCGAGGGCAGGCCGGCCCGATCGAAGGCGAGGCCCGCGGGCTGGACCTCCGGCACCTCATGGGTCCAGGTCAGGTCCAGCACGCGGCCGATGGCGTCGAACAGACGGCGCAGATGGACGGGCTTCACCAGGAAATCGTCATGCACGTCGCCCTCGCCGCCGCCCGGCCGATATTCATTGGCATTGGCGGAAACGATGATGACCTTGGGCGGCACTCCCGGCTCCTCCCGCAGGCGGCGGGCGACTTCCCAGCCGCTCATGTCCGGCATGGAGAGATCGAGGAGCACGAGGTCCGGCTTCGCCGCTTTCGCCAGCTCAAGGCAGGTCGCGCCATCGGGCGCGCCGAACACGGTAAAGCCGATGGGCGAGAGCGAATCCTGGATGAGATCGCGGTGGTCCAGCTCGTCATCGGCGATCAGCACGGTTTTCGGCGGGCCGAGATAGCCATGCACCGCGGGCTCGCTGTCCCGGCTCTCGACCTGGCGGCCGGAAGCGGAGAGCAGCAGGCGGACCTTGAAGGTGCTGCCCTTGCCGAAGACCGAAGTGACGGAGATTTCCCCGCCCATGATCTCGGTCAGCAGCTTGGTGATGGTGAGGCCAAGGCCGGTGCCCAGCGCCGCGAAGACATTGGGCTGCCGGCCGCGCTCGAAGGGATCGAAGATGCGGCCGATATCGTCGGCATGGATGCCGATGCCCGTATCCTCCACCTCGAATTCGGCGACCGGGTTGCGGTAACGGATGCGCAGGGAGACATGGCCCTGGCGCGTGAACTTGATCGCGTTGGACAGGAGATTGATCAGGATCTGGCGCAGGCGCTTCTCGTCGGTGAAGACGACCTGGGGCAGGCTCGGGCTCTTCTCGAAGACGAAATCGATGCCCTTGCCCTGCGCCTGCAGCCGGAACATGCCGACGATCTGTTCGAGAAAATCCTCCAGCTGGACCTCGTCGCGGTGCAGGTGCAGGCGCCCGGCCTCGATCTTGGAGATATCGAGCAGGCCCTCGATCAGGCCGGTCAGATGTTCGGCGCTGCGCCGGATCACCTTCACCGCGTCCTGGCGATGGGCGGGCATGGAGGGATCGCGGTCGAGCAACTGGGCATAGCCGAAGATGGCGTTCAGCGGCGTGCGCAACTCGTGGCTGATGCCGACGACATAGCGCGTCTTGGCCAGATTGGCGGATTCGGCCGCTTCCTTCGCCTTCTGCAGCTTGGCGTCGGTGATCTTGTGGGCCTCGATTTCCTGCATGAGAAGGGTGGTCTGGCGCGCCGATTCCTCCTGCGCGACATGGCGGCTTTCCTGGGCGAGGACGAAGAGCCAGGCGGCGACCCCGGTGATGATGAACAGGATGAAGAAGATCGACCACATCATCCCGGCGAGGGCGGGATCATGGCCGCCGACATCGAGCGTGCTCTGGTAATAGACCAGCCACAGGGTCAGGCCGATCACGGCGGCGGCGATCGACTGGATGCCGAGATAATGGCCGAAGCGGGAATTCAGCCGCTCCACCACGCGGGCGGGCAGGATCTTGCCCAGGAGATGCAGGGCCTGGTCGGGAATGCGCGCCTTGCTCTTGCAGCTGTCGTGGCAGCGGGCGTCGAGCGAACAGCACAGGGAACAGATCGGCCCCTCGTAGGCCGGGCAGAAGGCCATGTCCTCGGGCTCGAAACTGTGTTCGCAGATACAGCAGGCGATGATGGTGCGCTTGCGCCAGTTCCGCCGGGGCGTCCGCGCGATGTAATAGCGGCCCTTGGTGGCGATGGCGATCAGCGGCGCCGTGGTGAAGGCGACGATGAGGGCGAGGAACGGGGCGAGGGATTGCAACTCGGCCCCGAAGGCGCCGAACAGGGCGATCGAGGCGATCGCCGTCGCGAACAGCATGGAGCCGACGCCGACCGGGTTGATGTCGTAGAGATGGGCGCGCTTGAATTCGATATGCTTCGGGCTCAGGCCCAGCGGCTTGTTGACGACGAGATCCGAGACGATGGCGCCGACCCAGGCGATGGCGATCACGGAATAGAGCCCGAGGATCTGTTCGAGCGCCTCATAGACGCCGAGTTCCATCAGCATCAGGGCGATGATGACGTTGAACACCAGCCAGACCACGCGGCCGGGATGGCTGTGGGTCAGGCGCGAGAAGAAATTCGACCAGGCGATCGAGCCGGCATAGGCATTGGTCACATTGATCTTGAACTGCGACAAGACGACGAAGGCGCCGGCGAGGCCAAGGGCGACATGGGGATCGTCGAACATCGTGCCGAAGGCGACGAGATACATCTCGGTCGGCTCCGACGCCTTGTCGGCCGGAATGCCTTGCTGAAGGCAGAGCACGGCGAGCAGCGATCCCGCCAGCATCTTGAGGACGCCCAGCACGATCCAGCCCGGCCCCGCCGCCAGCAGCGCCGCCCACCAGCCGACGCGCCCGCGCCGCGTCGGCGGATCGGCCGGCAGGAAGCGCAGGAAGTCGACCTGTTCGCCGATCTGCGCGACGAGCGAGAAGACGACCGAGGCGGCGAGGCCGAAGGAAATGAGGTCGATGCCGCCATCGGCGGCGCCGTGGCGCCCGGTATGGGCCTGCCAGCTGCTGAAGGTATCGCCGCCGGAAAAGGCCAGGAAGGCGAAGGGCATCAGATGGAGCACGACCCAGAAGGGCTGCGTCCACATCTGGAACCGGCTGATCAGAGTAATACCATGGGTTACCACCGGAATGACGGCGAGGGCGCAGACGATATAGCCGATCGAGGGGGGAAGGCCGAACATCATCTCGAGGGCGTGGGCCATGATCGCCGCTTCGATCGCGAAGAAGATGAAGGTGAAGGACGCATAGATCAGCGAGGTGAGGGTGGAGCCGATATAGCCAAAGCCCGCGCCCCGGGTCAGCAGATCGATATCGACACCGTATTTCGCGGCATAATAAGTGATGGGAATCCCGGTCAGGCCAATGAGAATGCCGACGACGATAATCGCCGTGGTTGCATTGCTGAAACCATAAGATAGAGTGATGGCGCCGCCGATCGCTTCCAGCGCCAGGAATGAAATGGCGCCCAGGGCCGTGTTCGCGACGCGGAAGGAAGACCAGCGCCGGGCGCCCTTCGCGGTGAAGCGAAGCGCGTAATCCTCCAGCGTCTGGTTCGCCACCCACTGATTGTACTGGCGGCGCACCCTGACGATGCGCTGTCGTGCCGACATCCCCTGGCCCCTGATTTCCCGAACGCCTCACCTCGGCGAACAATACCTCCGCACCGCCTCTCGCGCAGCTTCCGTGGTGTGGTGCCCCTTGTCGCCCACCGATGCGTAGACAGTGGTGCGCAATTGCTGCGCTGCAAATACGCAGTTCTGCGTATGGCTGCACTGCACAAAATCGACCGACCATCGCTCCGCAGGGACGTTGTCCCGATCCGATCTTTCAGGGACCACCCGACAGGAGGGGCGCATGGCTAGCGACGATATCAACGAGAAGACGGGCCTGACTTCGCCGCTGCGGCGGCAGCTGCTGAAGGGCATGGCGGCGGTGCCGGCCATGGCGGCCTTCGGCGGTGCCGCCCGGTCCAGCTTCGCGGCCGACGGCGTGAACACAACGGGCCTTGCCGTCACCGACACGGAAGTGACCGTCGGCATCCTGCATTCGGTCACCGGCACCATGGCGATCTCGGAAACGGGTTCGGTGCAGGCCGAGAAACTGGCGATCGAGCAGATCAACGCCATGGGCGGCGTGCTCGGCCGCAAGATCAAATACATCCAGGAAGACGGCGCCTCCGACTGGCCGACCTTCGCCGAGAAGGCGAAGAAGCTGCTGGTCAACGACAAATGCGCTTCCGTGTTCGGCTGCTGGACCTCGGCCTCGCGGAAAGCCGTGCTGCCGGTGTTCGAGCAATACAACGGGATGCTCTACTACCCGACCTTCTATGAAGGCCTGGAGCAGTCCAAGAACGTCATCTACACCGGCCAGGAAGCGACCCAGCAGATCATCGCCGGCCTCGACTGGGTGGTGAAGGAGAAGGGCGCCAAGACCTTCTACCTGCTCGGCTCGGATTACATCTGGCCGCGCACCTCGAACAAGATCGCCCGCAAGCACATCGAGAATTTCCAGAAGCTCGAAGTCGTCGGCGAGGAATATTTCCCGCTGGGCCACACCCAGTTCAACTCGGTCATCAACAAGATCAAGCTGAAGAAGCCGGATGTGATCTATGCGATCATCGTCGGCGGCTCCAACGTCGCCTTCTACAAGCAGCTGAAGGCCGCGGGCTTCGATCTTGAGAACAAGCAGACCCTGCTGACGATCTCGGTCACCGAGGACGAGATTCTGGGCATCGGCGGCGAGAATATTGTCGGCGCCTATGCCTGCATGAAGTATTTCCAGTCGCTCGACAACGAGAACAACAAGAAGTTCGTCGAGGCCTTCAAGGCCATGTGGGGCAAGGATATCGTCATCGGCGACGTCACCCAGGCCGCCTATCTCGGCCCCTGGCTGTGGAAGGCGACGGTCGAAAAGGCCGGCAGCTTCGATATCGACAAGGTGGCGGCGGCCTCGCCGGGCATCGAGTTCACGGGCGCGCCCGAAGGTTACGTCCGCATCCACGAGAACCATCACCTGTGGTCGAAGACCCGCGTCGGCCGCGCCCGCAAGGATGGCCAGTATGACGTCGTCTACGAGACGGCGGACCTTGTGGAACCGAACCCCTTCCCCAAGGGCTACCAGTAAGTCGTCTCATCGTCGTCCCGGCGCAGGCCGGGACCTCGTGGGAATTGGCCCCGGTGCCCCTGCCCGACGAGACCCCGGCCTTCGCCGGGGTGACGCCGGGCAGGGGAGGCCGGGGAGGCATCAACCGTCGTGCGGGGTGACGCGGCCATGTTCGATTATTCATTCGCCGAGCTGAGCTCGATCCTGGTGATGCAGGGCTTCGCCGGGCTGATCCTGTTTTCGGTCTTCGTCCTGATGGCGCTCGGCCTTGCCATCATCTTCGGCCAGATGGGCGTCATCAACATGGCCCATGGCGAGTTCATGATCCTCGGCGCCTATGTGACCTATCTCACGTCACACCTGTTCACCGAGTTCCTGCCCTTCGCCTATCCCGCCTATTTCTTCTTCGCCATGGTCTTCGCCTTCATCGTCGCGGGGGCGCTCGGCCTCTTCGTCGAATGGATCATGATCCGGCATCTCTATGCCCGGCCGCTCGATACGCTGCTCGCCACCTGGGGCCTGTCGCTGATCCTGCAGCAGATCTTCCGGTCGACCTTCGGCGCGCGCGAGGTCGGCGTCGAGCTGCCCGACTGGATGATGGGCTCGCTGAACGTGACCGATACGATCGAGGTGCAGATCAACGGTCTCTTCGTCATGGGCCTCACCGTCGCCATCACCGTCGCCGTGCTCGTCCTTCTGTTCAAGTCGCGCTGGGGCCTGCAGGTCCGGGCCGTGACCACCAACCGCATCATGTCGGGCGCGGTCGGCATCGACACGCGAAAAGTCGACCGCATGACCTTCGGCCTTGGTTGCGGCGTCGCCGGTGTCGCCGGCGCGGCCTTCACCATGATCGGCTCGACCGGGCCGACCTCGGGTCAGCTCTATATCGTCGACACTTTCCTCGTCGTCGTCTTCGGCGGCGCGCAGAGCCTGCTCGGCACCGTCGCCTCCGCCTTCACGATCTCGCAAAGCCAGTCGGCGCTGGAATTCTTCATCTCCGGCTCCATGGCCAAGGTGATCACGCTTCTCATCGTCATCGGCCTCCTGATGCTGCGGCCCCAGGGCCTCTTCGTCCTCAAGGTGCGGAGGTAAGACCCATGAACATTCGCTCCCTCGCCGGTAACTGGCTCGGTTTCCTGCTGCTCACGGTCCTGCTGGTCGTCGTCTTCCCGGCGCTGCTCGACGATTTCCGCCTGAACCTCGTCGGCAAATATCTCTCCTTCGGCTTCGTCGCCCTCGGCCTCGTGCTGTGCTGGGGCTATACCGGCATCCTGTCGCTGGGGCAGGGCATCTTCTTCGGCCTTGGCGGCTATTGCATCGCCATGTTCCTGAAGCTCGAAGCCTCCACCCCGGAAGCGACCAAGATCCAGTCGACCCCGGGCATCCCCGACTTCATGGACTGGAACCAGCTGACCGAACTGCCCTTCTTCTGGCAGCCGTTCCATTCCTTCGGCTTCACCGTCTTCGCCATCATGGCGGTGCCGGCGGCGATCGCCTTCATCCTCGCCTATGCCATGTTCAAGCGACGGGTGGGCGGCGTCTATTTCGCCATCATCACCCAGGCGGTGACGGCGGTGCTCACCATCCTGATCATCGGCCAGCAGGGCTATACCGGCGGCATCAACGGCATCACCGACCTGCGCACCCTGCTCGGCTGGGACATCCGCACCGACGGCGCGCACAACATCCTCTACTTCATCTGCGTCGGCCTGCTGCTCCTCTGCATCCTGATCGGGCGCTTCATCCTCAAGTCCAAGCTCGGCCGCATCCTCGTCGCCATCCGCGACAAGGAGGAGCGGGTACGCTTCTCGGGTTACGACGTCGCCAACTTCAAGACCTTCGTCTTCTGCGCGGCGGCGGCGCTCGCCGGCATCGGCGGGGCGATGTTCACCCTGCAGGTCGGCTTCATGTCGCCCACCATCATCGGCATCGTGCCCTCGATCGAGATGGTGATCTTCTGCGCTCTGGGCGGCCGGCTGTCGCTGATCGGCGCCCTTCTCGGCGCGCTCATCGTCAACGCGGCGAAGACGACCTTCTCGGAAATGTTCCCCGAACTCTGGCTCTTCGCCATGGGCGGTCTCTTCATCGGCGTGACGCTGTTCTTCCCCAAGGGTCTCGCCGGCCTCGTCGAGGATTACGTCCGCCCCTGGCTGGTTCGGGTGCTGTTCGGCGGCGGCGCCAAGCCGACCGACCGGCCCGCCCCGACCCCGGCCGAGTGAGAGGAGACAAGCCCATGCCCGTCATCGGTCCCATCGTCGAAAGCGACATCCTCCTCGCCGTCGAAGGCGTCACCGTCTCCTTCGACGGTTTCAAGGCGGTCAACGATCTCTCGCTCTACATCCAGAAGGGCGAGCTGCGGGTGATCATCGGCCCCAATGGCGCCGGCAAGACTACCGTGCTCGACCTCATCTGTGGCCGCACCAAGGTCTCGGACGGCTCCATCAGGTTCAACGACACGGAAGTGACGAAACTGAAGGAACACGAGATCGTCCGCCTCGGCATCGGGCGGAAATTCCAGAACCCCTCGATCTACGAAGACCTGACCGTGCTCGAGAACCTCGAGATTTCCTATCCCAAGGGGCGGGGCGTCTTCGGCTCCCTCGCCTTCCGGCGGAGCAGCGATGTCATCGCCCGCATCGACGAGATCGCCGAGATGATCTTCCTGAAGGACCATCTGAACACCAGGGCGGAAATCCTCAGCCATGGCCAGAAGCAATGGCTGGAAATCGGCATGTTGCTGATCCAGGACCCGGAACTTCTGATGCTCGACGAGCCGGTCGCCGGCATGTCGGTCGCCGAGCGGGTGAAGACCGCCGAGCTGTTGAACCGGATCATCGAGGGCCGCGCCGTGATCGTGATCGAGCACGACATGAAATTCGTCGAATCCATCGCCCACAAGGTCACCGTGCTGCACCAGGGCAAGGTCCTCGCCGAAGGGCGGATGGATGTGATCCAGGAAGACCCGCGCGTGCGCGAAGTCTATCTCGGCCATTGAGACAGGAGTGATGACAATGCTCGACGTCCGCGATCTCAAGGTGGCCTATGGCCAGAGCGAGGTTCTCCACGGTCTCGATTTCAAGGTGGCGCCCGGCGAGATCGTCGCCGTGGTCGGTCGCAACGGCATGGGCAAGTCGACGCTGATGAAATCCCTCGTCGGCATATTGCCCACCGCCTCGGGCACCGTGACCCTCGGCGACATGGAGGTGCAGAAACTCGCCTCGCACCAGCGGGTGAAGCAGGGCATCGCCTATGTCCCGCAAGGGCGCCAGATCTTCGGCACCATGACGGTGAAGGAGAATATCGAGACCGGCCTCATCGTTTCGGGCCGCAAGCAGGTGCCGGAAGAGCTTTACGAGATCTTCCCGATCCTCAAGGAATTCGCGAAGCGCCGCGGCGGTAACCTCTCGGGTGGCCAGCAGCAGCAGCTCGCCATCGCCCGGGCCCTCGCCACCAACCCCAAGGTCCTCCTCCTCGACGAGCCGACCGAGGGCATCCAGCCCTCCATCATCAAGGACATGGCCAAGGTGCTGCGCCAGATCCGCGACATGACCAATCTCTGCATCGTCGTCTGCGAACAGGTGCTGTCCTTCGTGCTCGATGTCGCCGACCGCATTCTCGTGATCGAGAACGGCCGCATCGTCCACGAGAACATCCGCGCCGAAGTGGACGAGGAAACCATCAGCCGCTTCCTCGCGGTGTAATTCAACAGGTTCAATCAGAAGGGAGTCCCCAATGGCCAAGAAGCTGATCGAAGTGGATCTGTCGACCTCTCCTTACGAGAACGACATGGTGCACAACCGCTGGCACCCGGATATTCCGATCGTCGCCTGGGTGAAGCCCGGCGATGATTTCGTGATCGAGACCTACGACTGGACCGGCGGCTACATCAAGAACGACGACAGCGCGGCGGACGTTCGCGATGTCGACCTGACCACGGTGCATTTCCTCTCCGGCCCGATCGGTGTCGAAGGGGCGGAGCCGGGTGATCTCCTCGTCGTCGACTTCCTCGACATCGGCGCCAAGGAAGACAGTCTCTGGGGCTTCAACGGCTTCTTCTCCAAGAAGAACGGCGGCGGCTTCCTGACCGAACATTTTCCCAGCGCGCAGAAGTCGATCTGGGACTTCCACGGCATGTTCACCACCTCGCGCCATATCCCCAGCGTGAAATATGCCGGGCTGATCCATCCCGGGCTGATCGGTTGCCTGCCCGATCCGAAGCTGCTCGAGACCTGGAACAAGCGCGAGGTCGATTTCATCGCGACCAACCCGACCCGGGTGCCGCCGCTGGCCAATCCGCCCTTCGCCCCGACCGCCCACATGGGCCGCCTGAAGGGCGAGGCCAAGGCCGCCGCCGCCGCGACCGGCGCCCGCACCGTGCCCCCGCGCGAGCATGGCGGGAATTGCGACATCAAGGATCTCTCGCGCGGCTCCAAATGCTTCTTCCCGGTCTATGTCCCGGGCGGCGGCCTTTCGATGGGCGACCTGCACTTCTCCCAGGGCGACGGCGAGATCACCTTCTGCGGCGCCATCGAAATGGCCGGCTGGCTGCACATCAAAGTCGATGTGATCAAGGGCGGCATGGCCAAATACGGCATCAAGAATCCGATCTTCAAGCCGTCGCCGATCACGCCCAACTACAAGGACTATGTGATCTTCGAGGGTATCTCGGTCGACGAGGCCGGCGGCCAGCATTACCTCGACGTTCACGTCGCCTATCGCCAGGCCTGCCTCAACGCCATCGAATATCTGAAGAAATTCGGCTATTCCGGCGCCCAGGCCTATTCGATCCTCGGCACCGCGCCGGTGCAGGGCCATATCTCGGGCGTCGTCGATATTCCGAACGCCTGCGCCACCCTGTGGCTGCCGACGGAAATCTTCGATTTCGACATCAACCCCAATGCCGCCGGCCCGACCAAATTCATCACCGGCGATATCGACATGCCGATCGCCTACGACGAATAATGACGGAAGGTCCCGGCCGGTTCGCCGGCCGGGACATCTGGAGGACGCGATGCCGCTCTACGAATACGATTGCCTCGATTGCGGGCCCTTCACCGAAATGCGGCCCATGTCGGACTCCTCGCTGCCCTGCGCCTGCCCCGAATGCGGCGACCCGGCCCCGCGCGCCTATCTGACCCCGCCCATGATGGCCTGCGTCGGTACCGAAACCCGCTTCGCCATGGAAACCAACGAAAAGGCCCAGAACAAGCCGATGACGACCGGCGAATATGCCGCGAAACAGGCGGCGAAAAGCCATCGCTCCGGCTGCTCCTGCTGCACCACGACGAGAAAGAAGAAGAGCGCCACGGCCAAGACCCCGTCCGGCGCCAAGAGTTTCCCCTCGAAACGCCCCTGGATGATCAGCCACTGAGGGGGGCGTTTGTGGATAAGCGCTTATCATGTTATCCGTATATGAGTAGACCTCATTCCGGGAGACCATGATGGCCGGCACCGCCCGTTGGACCGTTTCCGTGTCCGAGGAAACCGATATCGCTGTGCGCAGTTTCATCGCGCAGCGCGGCGGCAAGAAAGGCGATCTCTCGAAATTCATCGAGGAAGCCGTGAAGTGGCGCGTGCTCGAACAGAGCATGAGCGAGGCGCGCGCCAAATTCGCCGATCTGCCTGACGACGAGATGCAGGCCCTGCTCGATGAAGCCGTGACGGCGACCCGCCTGCCGCGGGCGAAGTAAGGGTGCGGCTGGTCCTCGATACCAATGTCCTGATCAGTGCCTTGCTCGCGGGCGGCTCCCTTCCCGCCCATCTGATGGTGTTATGGCGGGAAGGCTGGTTCGATCTGCTGACCTCGGGCGAGCAGATCGACGAACTGATGCGGGTCACCCGTTACCCCAAGATCAGGGCGCGTCTCGCCCCGGCGCTGGCTGGGCGCCTCGTCAACGACTTGCGCGGGCTTGCCGTGGAACTGGTGGACCTGCCCAAGGTCACGGTCTGTGACGATCCTTACGATAATTATCTGCTGGCCATGGCCGCCGCCGGCGCGGCTGATTTTCCCGTCACCGGCGACAAGCGGGACATCCTGTGCCTGAAGCACTACGAAGGCACCCGCATCCTCTCGGTGCGAGAGTTCCTCGTCCTGCATCGACGGCTCCCTTGAGCGCGGGGTGTCCGCGCGTGCGGTGACAGCGGTCGCTCGTCGGGGCGGCAACGGCCCGAAGACGGTGATGTGAAACCGCCTGTCGTGGTGGGGGGCGATTCAATTAGCGTCTCAGGAATTCCGGACGCTGTTCCCCGTCGTCCCGGCAAGGGCCGTCAGGTCGACATTCCAGCGGACTCCCGCTAGGATCGACCCATATGATCGACCGGTTTGGTCTGGAGAGGCGCCTCCATGCGGGAAATTCAATCCTCCGAAGCCAAGACCCATCTGCCCCAGCTGCTCGATGCGGTGGAGCGGGGGGAGACCATCGTCATCACCCGCCATGGCCGTGCCATCGCCCGTCTCGTGCCGGAAGTCGAGGGCCGCGCGGCGGAAGTGCGCAAGGCGATGGAGCGCATCGAGGCGTTCCGTCAGACGATGCCGCGCCTCACCGTCGAGGACATCCTGTCGGCCCGGCATGAAGGGCACAAATACTGATGCCCTTCGTGATCGACGCCTCGATCGCGGCCTGCTGGCTGATGCCGGACGAAGGCCATACCCAGGCGACGGCCGCCTATAATCGTCTCGTCGACGACCACGCCCTCGTGCCCAGCCTGTGGTGGTTCGAGATGCGCAATCTGTTCATCGTCAACGAACGCCGCGGCCGCCTCGACAGCGACACCACGGCCCGCGCTCTGGCCCTGCTCGCGGACCTGCCGATCCAGCTCGATCGCACCCCCGATGGCGAGGCGCTGATGCAACTGGCACGACGTCACCGGCTGACAGTCTATGACGCCGCCTATCTTGAATTGGCCTTGCGCGAAGCCATCCCCCTGACGACCCTCGACGAAGCCCTGGCCCGCGCGGCCCGTGCCGAAGGCGTGATGATGGGGGCGTGAGGTCTCGCTTCCGGCGTGCGAATGTCGACATTCGTTGGCCGAACGAAGAGGTGCCGGTATTGATGGCTTATTAGACCGAATTTTGTATAGCGTCCCCGGAATTGCCCGGAATTGCCCGGAATTGCCCGGAATTGCCCGGAATTGTAGCGTCCCCGGAATTGATGCTATTCCCAGAAATTCTAAGATTCGCTATATTTGGTTTTTCTATTGGTCTATCGATAAATTTTCTGGCTGGAAGCATCGCCGTGATAATTCAACCATCATTGCTCAAGATTGCTGCGCAAAATATGTCTTCACGGGTATTTGTCTGTGGACCCGGTTATTCTTCTGACGGAATTGTGGTTAGAGATGTGGCAAGAAAAGAACTTGAGCGAATTCCGAATGTTAAAGCTATATATGGTGAAGAAATAGAAAGTTTGTTTAATTATAATAAAAGATCAACTGATTTGCAGACATTGGAAATTACTTTTGCACACGATGTTGATTTCACTTTATTGATACTTGATTCTCCTGGCTCTATAGCTGAGCTTGGGACATTTACACAAATTGATGGTATTCGGGAAAGATTGGTAGTGTTGATCTCGGGAAAATTCTACAGAGCTGAAAGCTATATATCGAGAGGACCGCTTAGTTTGCTTACAAAATTGAATCCAAATAGCGTAATTTATTTTGATGATAAAAATAAGAATGAGATGCTGGGCAAAATTAGGTATCCTTTGACGTTTTTCAAATACGCTCGATACTTAAATCGTCATGATTATCTCAGAAATACGATGATAAGATTTGGTGGTAACTTTGATGGTTATTCTAAATACATTAAGCCAATTCGTGAAAATTATCAGATGGCAGCGGCGCTCATTTCTATACTTGTGGGGGATCGGCCGAGCTATGCGGAATTACTTTTATCATCGGGTCTTCATCCTAATCAATTAAATCCCGCTTTGAGCGGTCTTTATAAGGCGGGAAGGATTGAAAAAATTGGATCGGGCCGGTATCGGTCGGTAAATGGCTTTAAAGACAGCTTGCTTGAGCCATTTAGTTCAACCGCGATCAGTAAGGCGCGTTCGAAGGCGCTCGCGGCAGCTTGACGCTGTTTGTCGTTGAGGTAGTATATGTGAGTTCCTAGCAATCCCCTGTTAGGGGGACGCAATGTCATCGTTGCGGGCACGCGAAGTACGCAGAAGCCTGCCACGCAATAAACCGAAAAGTGAATTTACACTTTACGCTTTATTGCCTGGCATCGAGAGAGAGAAGAAGTAGGAATGGTGGCTGCGGACGAGTGTAGGAATTTGGTTTCTATTGCCGAATTCTTGGGCTTTGCTCCGCAGCACATCTTTTATTTGGTTGAAAATCCAGAAAGATATTACACGTCAATACGGATTCCAAAGAATTCAGATCCGTCGAAATTCCGTGAGTTGAACATCCCTTTATCTGAGCTAAAGGGTGTTCAGAGGGCTATTAATAAAAAAATTCTATCACAATATTCCGCTGATGCGTGTGTACATTCTTATGTAGGGGCGCGGTCAATATTGACAGCTGCGAGAGAATTTTGTCCCGGAAAGGCGGTGTTGAAAATTGATATCAAGGATTTTTTTCCTGCAATAACCTTCAATCGTGTTTTAGGTTTATTTAAATTTATTGGATTTTCAGATGCATCTTCTTTCATTCTTGCTAGGTTAACAACTTTTGATAACCACTTGGCGCAGGGTGCGCCAACCAGTCCCTCAATTTCTAATTTTATTGCTTGGCGTATGGACAGCCGTTTGAAAAAATTGGCTGAGACATGGGAAATGCTATATCTTAGATATAGTGACGACATGTTTTTCTATAAAGAAAGAAATTTCAATCATCCGAAATTTTATAATTACGCTGCCAATATTATCGAGAGTAGTGGCTTTGTTGTAAATGGTGATAAGACAAGATTTTATCCAAAAGGATTGCCTCGTATAACTTTGGGGCTTTTGACTCATCTTGATTTTCCGAAAATACCGGGTACGCAACGTAGGATTTATAGATCATTGTTTTTTAAGGCATCGAGAAATATTCATTGGGCGCATCAAAACCAAGATCAATTGAGAGGGGTTTTAGAACCTGACTCAAAAGCCTACTATCGCGCGAGCCTTCTGATGGCGAGTTGGATCGAGGCGAGGGTGACGAAAGCGCGAAGGGTGTCGGCGAGGTTTTCCCAGTCCTTGGCGAGGCGTCGGTTG
>NZ_JBAQRT010000291.1:0-4476 GCF_049306435.1 Zavarzinia sp. | reverse complement strand
GCCAGCCGGCGCGCGACCTGCCGGTCTGCGGCGCGGCGCGAGGCGGCGCCAATGCGCTGTTCGTCGATCAGGGGCAGGCGCTGGAGCATGTCTATCGCCCGGCCCAGCTGGCCGGTGTCGCCAATGCCTTCGCCGTCTACGCCGTCGGCGATTCGATGGAGCCGAAGTTCCAGGCCGGCGATCTCCTGTTCGTGAACCCCAACCTGCCGCCGGTGCGCGGCTGTTTCGTCGTCGTCGAGCTGGGCGACCACGAAGCCTATGTGAAGCAGTTCCTGCGCCAGTCGGACCATGAACTCTGGCTGAAGGAATTCAGCCCCTCGCCCCGCGAATTTCCCATCGACTGCACGCGGATCAAGGCGATCTACCGCATCGTCGGCTCGTGGGAAGGGCGGTAAGGCTCGTCGCCCCGGCGCAGGGGCCTTTTGACGAATGAAGCGCCCTTGCCGACGCGAGATGCCGGCCTTCGCCGGCATGACGATGGGTCAGTCGCCGACACTCATCGCCAGGGTCCGGCTGATCGCCGTCAGGTCGCGGCCGGACTCTTCGGACCAGCGGTTGAAGGCGGCCTGGATCGCCGCGAAATCCTTCTTGCCGCCGGGGGCCTTGGCGATCACGCCTTCGCGGATCAGGGCGGTCACCACGTCCGGCGTCGGGATGAAGGCGGGCTTGCTGATATCGCGCAGGAAACGCATGGCGCTGTCGCCGCCCAGATGCGCGCCGCGTTTCTTCAACAGGTCCAGGAGGCCGATGTAATCGCCATCGGGCCATTCGGCGAAGGCGCGGGCGGCGGTGCCGCTCTCTTTTGCCAAGTCCAGCAACATCTGGGCGTTGACCTGCACCGCCCTGATCTTGGCGCCGTTGCGCACGATGCCCGTATCCTTCAGGAGGGCATCGAATTTATCGTCCGACATCAGGGCACAAAGCCCCGGATCGAAGCCGTCGAAAGCCGCCTCGAAACCCGGCCATTTGCCGTCGATCACCTTGATCGAGAAGCCGGCGGCGAAGATCCGCCGCGTCATCGCCGCCAGGATGCGGTCGTCGGTCAGGGCCGCGATCTCGGCCGGCGGCCGGGACGGCGTCGTTGCCAGCAGGGCTTCCAGCGCCACCCTACCGCCCTTGCGGGCGGCGGCGAGGGCAAGGATGTCGTCGAATGTCCTCATGCCCCCGCCCCTTGCGCCGGTCAGACCGCGCGCTTGAAGTGATAGCTGGCGATATGCAGGCCCTTGGCGAAATAGAAGCCATGGGCGGCGAAACGCTGGACGCCGGAATCGAGATCGAGTTCGGTGCAGCCCTTGGCCTTGGCTTCCGCCACCATCCAGTCCATCAGCACCGTGCCGTCGCCGAGGCCGCGCCGCGCCTCGGTCGTCACCAGATCGTCGACATAGAGTTTCAGCCCGGCGTAAAGCGTCTCGTAAATGCGAAAGCCGGCCACGGCGACGGGCGTACCGTCTTCGCCCGCGCGCCAGATCTGGCGAAAGCCATCCGCCCGCATCCGCTTGACCCGGCTCAGCAGATCGTCCGGCCCCGCGAGATGGGGCCTAAGCTGGGAAATCACCGGAAACAGGGCGCGGACCTCGTCGTCGGTCACCGCTTCGAAGATCGTATCGCTCATGGGCGGGCTTTCTGTCCGAACAGGACCTTCTTGGCTTCTTCATTGTCGGTGATGGGCTTCCGCAGCTCCTTGCCGACGGCGAACCCCTTCTGCACCGCGGGCCGGGCCTCGATCGTCTCGAACCAGCGTTTCAGGTTCGGGAAGTCGTTCAGATCCTGGCCCTGATTCTTGTAGGGCACGACCCAGGGCCAGGCCGCCATGTCGGCGATCGAATACTCCCCGGCGAGGAAGGGCCGGTCGGCGAGGCGCTTGTTCATGACGCCGTAAAGCCGGTTGACCTCGTTGGTGTAGCGGTTGATGCCGTAGTCGATCTTCTCGGGCGCGTACTGCCGGAAATGATGGGCCTGGCCGGCCATGGGGCCGAGGCCGCCCATCTGCCAGAACAGCCATTGCTCGGTCTCGACCCGGCCGCGCTCGTCCTGGGGATAGAATTTGCCGGTCTTGCGGCCGAGATATTGCAGGATCGCCCCCGATTCGAAGACCGAGATCGGCGCCCCACCATCCGCCGGCGCCGTGTCGACGATGGCCGGCATCCGGTTGTTGGGCGAAATCGCGAGAAAGGCGGGCTCGAACTGCTCGCCCTTGCCGATATTCACGGTCTTCACCGCATAGGGCAGACCGCATTCTTCCAGCATGATGCTGATCTTCCAGCCGTTGGGCGTCGGCCAGTAGTAAAGCTCGATCATTCTTGCCTCCCTGCTTGGGCCGCAAACGATAGCCGCTAATGGCGCCGCGCACGATTGCGCCGGGCGCAGGGCAGGCAGTGCCTAGAACAGGGCGCGGAACGCCGCCGCGGCACCGACCCCGATCGCGATCACCGCGATCATCGGCAGCCGCGCGGCGGCGAGGATTACCACCGCCCCGGCCAACGCATCGGCCGGTCCGCGCGTGAGCAGCAGGGGCGCGAGAATGGCCGACAGGATGGCGACCGGCATGGCGTCGAAAGCCCGGGCAAGGCGCCCCGTCCCGATCAGAGGGGTCGGCAGGACGAGACCGGCCAGCCGGCAGGCCATGGTGGCGGCGGCCATGGCGAGGATGGCCAGCAGGGCGTCCAGCGAAATGCTCATGCTCTCCCCTCGCCGCCAGCGGAACCGAAAGCGGCGACCAGCATCCCGGCGCCGGCCCCGGCCATGATCGACCAGGCGCCGGGCAGCAGCAGATCGGTCAGCACGGAGGCCCCGACGCTGGCCGCGACCACGGCGAAGAAGCGCGGCCGGTGGCGAAAGCCGGCGACCAGCACGACGAAAATGGCGATGAAGGTGAAGTCGAGGCCAAGCGCCGCCGGATCCTCGATCAGGCTGCCGGCGAGGGCGCCCGCCAGGGTCGCCAGCACCCAGCACGGATAGAACAGCACCACCATCCCGGCATAGAAGGCCGGGGTCAGGCGCCGGGTCGCCGCCCGTGCCTCGGCGAAGGCCCAGGCCTCGTCGACCATGAACAGCAGCGCCAGCACCCGCCCCCAGCGCGGGAAGGCCCCGAGATGGCGGACCAGCGACGCGCTCATCAAGGCATGGCGCAGGTTGACGACAAGGGCGGTCAGCCCCAGCAGCCACCAGACCGGCGGCACGCCCCAGCCGTCGAGCGCGACGAATTGCGATGCCCCGGCGAAGACCAGCGCCGACATCAAGCCCATTTCGGCGACCGACACCCCCCTGTCGCCGGACAGCGCCCCCAGCAGCACGGCGAAGGGCACGGCGGCGACGATCGCCGGCAAGGTAGCCACCAGGCCGTCGCGGAATTCAGTCGGGGAGGTGTCGGTGGAGGTGACGGTCATCGGGGCATCCGGCGCTTCTCGGCCGCCGACTGTTCCCACGGCGGACAGGATCGGTCTTGGATGAAAGTGACGCTCGGGGCCGCAACCCGTAACGACAATGTCGTTACAGCGTGTTAGGATTGCTCTCTGGAGGTGTGCAATGACCGGCTCATCCACACGAGAATCTCTCAATATCCGCATAAGACCCGAATTACGGGGCCTGATCGACCGCGCCGCCGAGGTTCTGGGCAAGACGCGCACCGATTTCGTGCTCGATGCTTCCCGCAGGGCCGCCGAGGAAACCTTGGCGGAACATACGATCTTCACGGTCAGCGAGGAGACCTATCTGGCTTTCCTCGCCCGGCTCGACGCCCCCGTCCAGGATAACGATCGGCTGAAGCGGACCATGAACACGCCCGCCCCCTGGGATGCGGCGTGAGCCTTACGGCCCCCGTTCCTCTTGCCGATGGACACGAGCTGGCGGCGTTTCACTGCGGTCTGGCATCCCTCGACGATTGGCTGAAGCGGCGGGCGCGCGCCAACCATGCTGCCGGGGCCTCGCGAACATATGTCGCCTGCGATGGCGCGATGGTCGTCGGCTATTACGCGCTCGCCGCCGGTGCGGTCAGGGTACAGGAGGCCCCCGGACGTTTCAGGCGCAACACGCCGGATCCCGTGCCGGTCATCGTGCTTGGGCGACTTGCGGTCGATCGCCAGTGGCAGGGCAGAAATCTTGGCCGTTCCTTGTTGCGCGACGCCGGATTACGGGTCTTGCAGGCCGCGGACGTGGTCGGCATCCGGGGAATGCTCGTCCATGCTCTGTCGCCCGAGGCGCGCGATTTCTATCAGGCCATGGGGCTCGATCCCTCGCCGCTCGATCCGATGACGCTGATGGTCACCGTGGCGGACCTGAAACGGGCCGTCGCCGGATAATTCAACCCCTCGCGCGGCGATATTGGCCCGGCGTGACGCCGATGCGAGCCTTGAAGGCACGGTTGAGGTGGCTCTGGTCGCAGAAACCGCAGGCGAGCGCGGCTTCGGCCGGGGCCGTGCCCCGGGCCAGCAGGCGGCGCGCCTCGCGCACGCGGCGGTCGACGAGATGGGCGTGGGG
>NZ_JBAQRT010000290.1:0-18128 GCF_049306435.1 Zavarzinia sp. | reverse complement strand
GGTCAGGGTGGTGCGATCCATCGCCAGCAGGTCGGCGACAGGGCCGGGCGGTGGCGGCTCGGGCCGGTTCAGCGCCATGAGCAGCGAGAACTGGCCATTGGTCAGGCCGGCGGGGCGCAGCGCCTCGTCGAAGCGCCGGGCCATGGCCCGCGCCGCGCGCTGGAGATGAAGACACAGGCAACAATCGCGCACCTCGATCGTCACCGCATGGGGAACAGGTTTTGACAGGCTGGACATATATTGATATCAACATAAAGCCGCGAAGATGGCAAAGGGGGACGTCATGGCCAAGGATACGGGCGATTTCATCTGGTACGAACTGACGACGCCGGATCCCCTGGCCGCCGCCGGCTTCTATGAAGCCGTGCTGGGCTGGCGCCAGCGCCCCGTCGAGAATCCGGCCATGCCCTATCATCTGTTCTCGATGGCCGGGGTCGATGTCGGCGGGGCCATGACGCTGACCGCCGACATGGCCGCCTGCGGCGCGCGGCCGGGCTGGCTGGCCTATGTCGCCGTGGCCGACACCGATGCCGCCACGGCGGCACTGATCGCCGATGGCGCGCGCCAGATCGTGCCGCCGACCGATATTCCCGGCGTCGGCCGCTTCGCCCTGCTGACCGATCCGCAGGGCGCGCCCTTCTACATCATGCGCGGCTGGTCGGCCGGCGGCAGCACCGCCTTCGCCCCGAGCCTGACCGGCCATTGCCAGTGGAACGAATTGTCCAGCACCGATCCCGTCGCCGCCCTCGGCTTCTACAGCCGGCATTTCGGCTGGCGGAAGAGCACCGCCATGCCCATGGGCGAGGCCGGCACCTATCAATTGATCAGCCATGGCGGCGGCGATATCGGCGCGGTGATGCCCCAGATGCAGCCCGGCGCGCCATCGGCCTGGCTGTTCTATTTCGGCGTCGCCGACATCGACACGGCGGAAGCCAGCCTGAAGGCGCGGGGCGCCGCCATCCTCCACGGCCCCAGCGAAGTGCCCGGCCAGCTCTTCATCATCGTCGCCACCGACCCGCAGGGGGCGGTCTTCGGCGTCGTCGGACCTCGGGCTTCCACAACCTGATCCCGCTCTAGACATCTAGATGATTTTCGCGCGGCATCCATCTTCACGGATGCCCCGGTCCGGGCGCATGATCGCGGCATCGAACCGAGTGCCCCGATCATGCCCGCCCTGTCCTGGTCCGTCCTGTTCCTCGTCCTCGCCGCCGCCGCGCTCCATGCCGGCTGGAACACGGCGGTCAAGCGGGCCGGCAGCGCCGAACGGGCGACGGCGCGCATCTGCGTCGGCGGCATCCTGATCGCGCTGGCCGCCCTGCCGTTCATTCCCTGGCCGGCGACGGCGGCCTGGCCCTATCTCGCGGGATCGGTCGGCGTCCATATCGCCTATTTCGCCCTGACGGCGGCGGTCTATGCGAGGGCAGATCTGTCGATCGCCTATCCGATGATGCGGGGCGGCGGGGTGATGGTGACGGCCCTGCTCGCGCCCTTCATCTTCGACGATCCGCTGCCCTGGCCGGGCCTTGTCGGCATCGGCTTCGTCGGCCTTGCCCTGGCGGGGCTTGCCTTCGGCGGCGGGCGCTCCGCCTTCGGGGCGCGGGGCCTGCCCTTCGTGCTGGCCAATGCCCTGGCGATCGGCGCCTATTCCCTGCTGGATGGCCTCGGCGCGCGGGCCTCGGGCGCGCCTCTGTCCTATACGATCCTGGTATTTTCGCTGGGTGCCTTCGGCAATCTCGCGCTGATCGCCGGACGGGACGGCATCGCCTCGCTGCGGCCCTTGCTGGGGGCGCGGGACCTTGCCCTCGCCGTGCTGGGCGGGGCCTGCTGCATCGGCTCCTACGCCCTTGTCCTGACCGCGATGACCCTGGCGCCGGTCGCCCTCATCGCCGCCCTGCGCGAGACCTCGATGCTGTTCGCCGCCGGCTTCGCCGCGCTTATCCTGCACGAGCCCGTGGGCCGACGGCGGCTGGCGGCGGCGCTGCTGGTCGCCGCCGGGGCCGTCGCCATCAAGCTGACCTGATCAGGCGCCCTTGCCGTCGAAGCGGAATTCGGCGAAATCCGGGTGCCGCATCATCCACCAGTAGGTGACGGTGAAGCCCGGCCAGTTGTTGGTGATCTTGCCCGCCGCGTTCTTGTACCAGCTGTTACAGCCAGTGTTCCAGACGGTCTTGTCGAAGTCGTGCTGGAGATGGGCGTTGAAGCTGCTCATCGCCGTGGGCGTTACATCGAGGCTGGCGGCGCCCCGCTTCTCGACCTCGCGCAGGCACTGCAGGATGTAGTTCACCTGGCGCTCGATCATGAAGATGATCGAATTATGCCCGAGGTTGGTGTTCGGGCCGTAGAGCACGAAGAAATTGGGGAAGCCGGCGATGGCGACGCCCTTGTGCGCCTCGGCGCCATTGCGCCAGCGCTCGTTCAGCTCCGCCCCCTGGCGGCCCCAGACCTTCATCGGGGCGATGAAACTCTGGGTCTCGAAGCCGGTGCCATAGATGATGCAATCGACTTCATGCAGCTTGCCGTCGCGCGTGACCACACCCGTCTCGGTCACCTCGACGATCGCATCGGTGACGACATCGACGTTTCTTTGCGACAGGGCCGGATACCAGTCGTTGGAAATCAGGATGCGCTTGCAGCCGACGGGATAATCCGGCTGCAGCTTGGCCTTCAGCAGCGGGTCGGTCACCTGCTTGTCGAGATGGGCCTGGCACTGCTTGCGGGCGAGACTGGCGAACAGCCCCCTGGCCCGGCGCAGCGAGGGGAAACGCGCCTCGAGCAGCAGATAGGTGTAATTGCGATAGGCCCGCTGCACGCCCGGCACATTGCGGAACAGCCATTTGGCCCAGCCGGGGAAGAAATGGTCGTCGCGCGAGATCATCCAGGCCGGGCTGCGCTGGAACAGGGTGAGATGTCCGACCTTGGGCTGGATCTCCGGCAGGAACTGGATCGCGCTGGCGCCCGAGCCGATGACGGCGACGCGCTTGCCCGTCAGGTCATAGTCGTGATCCCAATGCGCCGAATGGAAGGCCTTGCCCTTGAAACGGTCGAGCCCGGCGATCCTGGGGAATTGCGGCCGGCTGAGCTGGCCAAGGCCGGAGACGACGAATTGGGCATCGATCGTCTCGCCATCCGCGAGCGTCACGGTCCAGCGGCCGCGCGCCTCGTCGAAGCGGGCTTCCCGGACTTCGGACCGGAAGCGGATATGGCGCTCCAGGCCGTATTTCTTCGTGCAATGCTCGATATAGTCGACGATTTCCGGCTGCTTGGCGAAGCGCCGCGACCAGTTGGGGTTCAGCTCGAACGAGAAGGAATAGAGGTGGCAGGGCACGTCGCAGCCCGAGCCCGGATAGGAATTCTCGCGCCAGGTGCCGCCGACCTTGTCCGCCTTGTCGAGGATGACGAAATCCTCGATGCCCGAGCGCTTCAGCTGGATGCCGGTGCACAGACCGGCGAAGCCGGTGCCGATCACGCAAACCTTCACGGATGCCATGCTGCTCTCTCCTCCCGAAACGGCCGGTCTCGCGCCGCCCTCATGCACAGAAGAATAGGTAAAAGCCGCGACAGGCACCACGTTCGCTTTGGCCATGAACTTGATAGTTTCGGCCAATCCGGCATGATGGCGCGATGAAATCCGATCTCGACCGTCGGCGCTGGCCGGTGACCAGCCTGTGCGTGCTGCGCGACGCCCTCGCGGCGCGGCAGGTCGATATCGCGCCCTATCTGGCCGCCGCCGGCCTGCCGGCCGCGCTTCTGTCGGACCCCGCGGCGGAAGTTCTCGCCTCGGCCGAGCTGCGAGTGATTTCCGCCATGCTCGGCGATCTGGGCGATCCGCCCGGCCTCGGCCTTCACGTCGGGCAATATTATCGCGTGGCGGCTTACGGTGTCTGGGGTTTCGCCCTGCTGGCCAGCGCCACTTTACGCGGCGCCCTGACCCTTGGCCTCGAGTATCAGGACCTGACCTACAGCGTGATGCCCATCGCCTTCACCGATCAGGGCGAGGGCAGCGCGGTCAGTTTCGACGACCGGGACCTGCCCGCGCCGCTTCGGCGCTACATGGTGGAGCGGGACATCGCCGCCGCCCGCCGCATCGCCATCGATCTGTGGGGCGAGCCGCCGCTATGCCGCGCCGCGCGTTTCCGTTTCGCCGAGCCGGCGGGCCTCGCCCCGCTTTATGAAGCCGCCCTGCAATGCGAGGTCACCTTCGGGGCCGAGGCGAATGAGTTGCTCTACGACCGGGCGGATCTCGACCGGCCATTGCCCCAGGCCAATCCCGTCGTCGCCGCGCTGCATGTCGAAGCGTGCCACGAGCGGCTGCGCCGCCTGCGCGGGCAGGACCCTTTCGTCGAACAGGTGACGGCCTGCATCCTGGCCCGGCCCGGTCATTTTCCCGACCTGCCGGCGGTGGCGGCCGAGATGCGCCTGTCCGAGCGCAGCCTGCGCCGCCGCCTGGCGGAAGCGGGCATCGGCTATCGCGATCTGGTGGCACGCCTGCGCCATGATCTCGCCATCGACATGCTGACCGAGACCGGCATGGCGGTCGAGGCGGTGGCGGAGCGTCTCGGCTATGCCGAGACCGCCAGTTTCACCCATGCCTTCCGGCGCTGGACCGGCCAGAGCCCCAGCCGCTTCAGCGGCCGAAGGACTCCGCCCGGTCAGTAACGCAGGCCGCGGCCGGCGCCCTGCGTGTCGATGGCGTAGCCGGCCGAGCGGACGGTGCGGATCATGTCCTTGCCGCCATGGGCGTTCAGCGCCTTGCGCAGGCGGCGGATATGAACGTCGACCGTGCGCTGCTCGATATAGATGTCGCGGCCCCAGACCGCGTCGAGGATCTGCTCGCGGCTGAACACCCGGCCCGGATTCTCGAGGAAATGGCGCAGCAGGCGGAATTCCGTCGGGCCGAGGTGAATTTCCGAGCCGCCGCGCATCACGCGGTGGGCCGACAGATCCATCTCGACATCGGCGTAATTGAGGCCTTCGTCCGACAGGGCCGGGCGCGAACGGCGCAGCACGGCGCGGATGCGGGCCAGCAACTCGGTCGGCGAGAAGGGCTTGGTCACATAATCGTCGGCGCCGGATTCGAGGCCGCGCACGCGGTCGCTTTCCTCGGTGCGGGCGGTGAGCAGGATGATCGGCACCTGCCGCGTCGTGGGTTTCCGGCGCAGCTGGCGGCAGATCTCGATGCCCGAGACCGAGGGCAGCATCCAGTCGAGGACGATGAGATCGGGCAGGCGCTCGTCGACCAGCATCAGCGCCTCGTCGCCATCCATGCCGACGCGCACCTCGAAGCCATTGGCTTCGAGGTTGTAACGCAGCAGGTCGACAAGGGCCGGCTCATCCTCGACGATCAGGATGGAAGGCTTCATGGAGACACCATTCACTTCGGTCAGGCCACCTGGTCGGGGCCGGTCATCTCGGCGGTCACATCGGCCTTGGCGCGATCGCTGACCATGCGCTGGCCGCGCACGATGTAATAGATCGTCTCGGCCATGTTGGTCGCATGATCGCCGATGCGCTCGATGTTCTTGGCGATGAACAGCAGATGGGTGCAGCCGGTGATCGTCCGCGGATCTTCCATCATATAGGTCAGCAGTTCACGGAAGACGCTGTTGTAGAGCTCGTCCAGCACCGGATCGCGATCGCGCACGGCGATGGCCTTTTCGGCATCCTCGTTCGAGATGGCGTCGAGCACATCCTTGATCATGCCGAGGACAAGCTCGCCCATGCGCGGAATGGCGTGCATCGGCTGCTGCGGCACGGCGACGCCGAGCACGGTGGAACGCTTGGCGATATTCTTGGCGTAGTCGCCGATGCGCTCCAGATCGGTCGCGATCTTCATGGCGCCGACGATGAAGCGAAGATCCACCGCCATCGGCTGGCGCAGCGCCAGGAGCCGGGTGACGAGGTCGGAAATCTCGCTGTCGAAGACATCGATGCGCTGGTCCGAGGAAATGGTGCGCTCGGCGAGGGCCCGATCCCGGCGCACGATCGCCTGAATCGCCGAGGCGACATTGGCTTCGGCAATCCCGCCCATGCGCAGGATCTTGGTCTTCAGCGCGTTCAATTCCTGATCGAAGGCGGAGACGATATGATTGTCGGCCATGTGACTGCTCCCTCCCGGCTCAGCCGAAGCGACCGGTGACGTAATCCTGGGTCCGCTTGTCGACGGGATTGGTGAAGATCCCCTCGGTCGGACCATTCTCGACCAGCACGCCCAGATGGAAGAAGGCGGTCCGCTGGGAAACGCGCGCCGCCTGCTGCATCGAATGCGTCACGATGGCGATGGTGAAATTCTCGCGCAATTCATCGATCAGTTCCTCGATTTTCGCCGTGGCGATGGGATCGAGGGCCGAGCAGGGTTCGTCCATCAGAATGACTTCGGGCGAGACCGCGATGGCGCGGGCGATGCACAGGCGCTGCTGCTGGCCACCCGAAAGGCCGGTGCCGGGCGAAGCCAGGCGATCCGACACTTCCTTCCAGAGGCCGGCCCGCTCCAGGCTCGACTTCACGATGTGCTCCATGTGGTCCTTCGACTCGGCGAGGCCGTGCAGACGGGGACCATAGGCAACATTGTCGAAGATCGACTTCGGAAACGGATTGGGCTTCTGGAACACCATGCCGACCCGGGCGCGCAGGTGCACGACATCGAGTTCCGGCGCGTACATGTCGTCGCCGTCGATCCTGATGTCGCCCTGGATGCGGCAGATCGAGATCGTGTCGTTCATCCGGTTGAGGCAGCGCAGGAAGGTCGACTTGCCGCAGCCCGAGGGGCCGATCAGCGCCGTCACCTGATGCTCGGCGACCTCGAGGTTGATGTTGTAGAGAGCCTGCTTCTCGCCATACCAGAGGTTGACGTTCTTGGCCGAGATCTTGGCCTTGCCGTCCAGCGGGATGGTATGGGTGGTAAAGTCGAGAGTGTTGATCGGGGCAGTCATGGCACTCACCACTTGCGTTCGAATTTTTTGCGGAGATAGATCGCGATCGCGTTCATGCACACCAGGAACACCAGGAGTACCATGATGGCGGCCGAGGTCTTTTCGACGAAGGCGCGTTCCGGGCTGTCGGCCCAGAGGTAGATCTGCACCGGCAGCACGGTCGCGGGCGACGTGAAACCGCCCGGGATATCGACGATGAAGGCGACCATGCCGATCATGAGAAGCGGCGCGGTCTCGCCCAGGGCATGGGCCATGCCGAGGATGGCGCCCGTCAGCATACCCGGCATCGACAGCGGCAGGGTGTGATGCATCACCACCTGGATGGGTGAAGCGCCCATGCCGAGCGCCGCCTCGCGGATCGAGGGCGGCACGGCCTTGATGGCGGCGCGGGACGCGATGATGATGATCGGCAGCGCCTGCAGGGCCAGCACCAGGCCGCCGACGATCGGCGCCGAACGCGGCATCCCGAAGAAGTTCAGGAACACCGCGAGACCCAGAAGACCGAAGACGATCGAGGGCACCGCCGCGAGGTTGTTGATGTTCACCTCGATGATGTCGGTCAGCTTGTTCTTCGGCGCGAATTCCTCGAGATAGACCGCCGCCATGACCCCCAGCGGGAAAGCGATGCCGAGGGTGACGATCAGCGTGTAGAGAGAGCCGACGACGGCGCCCCACAGGCCGGCGTTTTCCGGCTCGCGGCTGTCGCCGGTGGTCAGCAGCTCGGTGTTCATCGCGGCGCTCAAGCTGCCATCGGCCACCAGCGTGTCATAGATGCCCAGCTGGAGGTCGTTCAGCTTGCGGTCGCCCTCGGCCACGTCGCGGTCGATGTAACCCTTGCGCAGCATGTCGACGAGATCGTCGGTCAGCACCTCGAAGCGGATGGTCTGGCCGATCAGGTCGGGGTTGTCGCGGACATGGGCCGCGACTTCATAGCCCGCGCCCGAGGAGATGAGCGCCATCATCTGGCGGATCGGCTGGCGGCCGGTCACCTCGGGGAATTTCTTCTGCATCGCCGCGCGGATGAGCGCGGTGTAATCCGCGCTGGCGATGACCTTGGGATCCTTCGTGCCCTGGGGATCGATCACCGCCGGGTCGAGGTTCAGCTCCAGTTCCACCTTGGTGGTCACGAAGGCCGACGAGCCCTGCAGGATGATCGAGCCGACGAGCAGCACGAGGAAGACGACGGCGGAAGACACCGCGAGGATGCCCCACATCTTGAAGCGCGCCTCGGCGGCATAACGCTTCTTCAGCAGGCGGTTGAACTTCTCGTGCTTTTCCGTCGAGGCCGAGAAGGGCTCGACGACGAATTTGTTCGCGACGTCGGTCATTCGTACTGCTCCCGATACTTGCGGACAATCCGCAGCGCCACGATGTTGAGGCACAGGGTGACGACGAAGAGCACCAGGCCGAGGGCGAAGGTCGCCAGGGTCTTGGGGCTGTCGAATTCCTGATCGCCGACCAGCAGGGTGGCGATCTGGACGGTTACCGTCGTCACCGCCTCGAAGGGGTTGGCGGTCAGGTTGGCGGAGAGGCCGGCGGCCATGACGACGATCATCGTCTCGCCGATCGCGCGGGAGATCGCCAGCATCAGGGCGCCGACGATGCCGGGCAGCGCCGCCGGAATGATCACCCGCTTGATGGTTTCGGACTTGGTGGCGCCAAGGCCGTAGGAGCCGTCGCGCATCGCCTGGGGCACCGCGGTCATCACGTCGTCGGAGAGCGACGAGACGAAGGGCACGATCATGACGCCCATGACGACGCCGGCGGCGAGCGCGGATTCGGAGGCGACGTCGAGCCCGGCCATCTGGCCGAGCTGGCGGACGAAGGGCGCGACGGTCAGGGCGGCGAAGAAGCCGTAGACCACGGTCGGGATGCCGGCCAGCACCTCGAGGACGGGCTTCAGCACCGAGCGCACCCGGCGATCGGCATATTCCGACATGTAGATCGCCGACATCAGGCCGATCGGCGCCGCGACCGCCATGGCAATCATGGTGATCAGCAAGGTGCCGGTGAACAGGGGCACCGCGCCGAAGGCCCCGGTCGAGCCGACCTGATCGGCGCGCATCGCCGTCTGCGGGCTCCACTGGATGCCGAAGAGGAACTCGGTGAAGGAGACCTTCTCGAAGAACAGCGCGGATTCGAACATCAGCGACAGGATGATGCCGACGGTGGTCAGCACCGCGATGGTCGATGCCACCATCAGCGTGATCATCACCGCCTGCTCGACCCGGGGCCGGGCGCGCAGGAGCGGCGTGATCCGGCTCTGGGCGAAGGCAAGGCCGATGATGCCGATCCCGAGCGCGCCGATCGCCATGGCGATCGACGAATAATCCATCAGCTGCAGATAGCGGTCCGCGGCGGCGCGCAGCGTATCGGTCACCTCGCCGGCGATCGTGCCGTTGAGGGCCAGATTATGCACATCGGTCATGAACAGCGAATGCCGCTCGACCGGAATGTCGGCGGGGATACCGGCGCGCAGGATGCCGTCGATAATGCCGCCCTCGAAGATCAGCCACAGCAGGGCAAGCAACAGGGCCGGCACCGCGCACCACAGCGCCATGTAATAGCCGTAGTAGCCGGGCAGGGAATGCAGACCGCGCGTCTTGCCGCCGTTGCGGCCGAGGGCGGTCGACCGGCCCATGTAATAGCCGATCACCGACAGGACGAGGATGGTCGCGATGACTATGTAACTCGGCATCATTGCGTCTTTCGCGGGCCCAGGTGTCGGGACCCCTGGGCCGGTACGGGAAACGGCGGCCGGTTGATCGGCCGCCGCTGTGTTGCGATGTCGCTTACTTCACGCTCGCCGTATCCATCGGCACCAGGCCGGTGGCGGCGGCGCGCACCTTGGCGGCTTCTTCCGCCGGCAGGGCGATCAGGCCCTTGTCGGCGAGATAGCCGTTCTCGCCCATGGCCTTGTCCGAGGTGTATTCGACCAGGAATTCCTGAATGCCCGGAACCGTGCCGACATGGGCCTTCTTCGCGTAGACGAAGAGCGAGCGCGAGACGCCGTATTTGCCCGAGGAAATATCCTCGTATTCCGGCTTCACGCCTTCGATGGTGGCACCCTTGATCTTGTCGCCGTTCTCTTCGAGGAAGCTGTAGCCGAAGATGCCGAAGGCGTTCGGGTTGGACACCAGCTTCTGGACGATCAGATTGTCGTTCTCGCCGGCTTCGACATAGACGCCGTCCTCGCGGACCTTCATGCAGGCCTTGCCAGCGTCTTTCTTGTCGACGCCGGAAGCGACGATCGCCTCGACGGCATGGGCTTCCTCGCAGCCCTTTTCCATGACGAGCTCGTTGAAGGCGTCGCGGGTGCCCGAGGTCGGGGGCGGGCCGAGGACTTCGATCTTGGTCGCGGGCAGCTTGGCGTCGACTTCGTTCCACATCTTGTAGGGATTGTCGACCATCTTGCCATCGACGACGACCTGGGCCGCCAGGGCCTTCCACAGGATCGCCTTGTCGACATCGAAGGCCGGGCCCGACTTGTCATTGGCGAAGACGATGCCGTCGAAGCCGATCTTCACCTCGATGATCTCGGTCACGCCGTTCTTGGCGCAGGTTTCGATTTCCGAGGCCTTGATCCGGCGCGAGGCGCCCGTGATATCCGGCGTGTCGACGCCAACGCCGCCGCAGAACAGCTTCATGCCGCCGCCGGTGCCGGTCGATTCGACGATCGGGGTCTTGAAGGCACCCAGCTTGCCGAAGGCTTCGGACACCGCCGTGGTGAAGGGGAACACCGTCGAGGAACCGACAATGCGGATCTGGTCGCGAGCGGCGGCCTGGCCGGAAAAGGCGGTTGCCAGCACGGCTGCGGCGCCGAGTGCGGCGAAGCTGATCTTGTTGGCCATGGTTCAATCCCCGAAGTGTTCGAATGGTCTAGGCTGCGGTCGGTGGCGCGAAGGCCTGCCGCGGAGGTCACGGAAATTCCGTACACTCTCGGGCCGGACCATAGTCAGCCGCCGGGTCTTTCATATGACATTACCATTGCCGTTTTATGACGGCGGCCGGCGGCGCGGATAGCCGTGGGGCCAACCCTTCCCCGAACGGGGAAATCGACGACTTCCACCGCAATCGGCAATCTGTATTCTCGGATCGTCGCCTCGTGACCCTGGGCGCGCGTCGGTGAATCTCGCGCGTCTTCGCCGTGGTCTGGGCGCCGGTACAATCGAGGTGCATGATGGCAGTGACCTACGGAACGAATGGTGCGGACACGTTTTCCGGCACCAGCGGCAATGATCAGCTGTATGGCTACGCGGCGGGATCGCCCGCCACCGACACTGGTGGCGACACGATCAGCGGCCTTGCCGGCAATGACACCATCGAGGGCGGCGGCGGCAACGACGTGCTCGACGGCGGCACCGGCGACGACACGCTGCGCGGCGGCGCCGGCGACGACATCCTGAAGAGTGGTGGCGGCAACGACACGCTGGACGGCGGCCTCGGCAATGACACCTATATCTATCAGGGCGGTAGCCTGACCCTGACCGACGCGGGCGGCACCGACACCCTGGACTTCCAGGTCTCGGGCACCACCAGCTTCACCCTGAGCGGCGCCTTCGAGATCGTCCTGGGCGGCACCGGCAACGACACGATCGCGGCCCAGGCGGGCACGACGACCGCCATCAGCTATGCCGGCCGGGCCGGCAACGACATCCTGACCGGCGGCAACGCCAACGACACGCTCGACGGCGGCGATGGCAATGACACGCTGAGCGGCGGCAAGGGCAACGACACGCTGCAGGGCGGCGCGGGCAACGACACGCTGAGCGGTGGCGACGGCAACGACATCCTGAAGAGCGGGGGCGGCACCGACACGCTGAACGGCGGCCTTGGTGACGACACCTTCATCTATCAGGGTGGCAGCCTGACCCTCAGTGACGACGGCGGCAACGACCGGATCGAATTGCAGGTCGCGATCACCACCAGCTTCACCCTGAGCGCGGCCTTCGAGACGGTGGTCGGCGGCTCGGGCGCCGACACGCTTTCGGTCGCGGCTGGCGCAACGACCGGGGTCACCTATTACGGCAACGCCGGCAACGACATCCTGAACGGTGGCGGCGGCAAGGACACGCTCGACGGCGGCGATGGCAACGACACGCTGAACGGCGGCGCCGGGGCCGACAAGATGACCGGCGGCGCGGGCAACGATCTCTATGTCGTCGACAGCGCGGGCGACCTGGTGACCGAGGCGGCCAATGGCGGCACCGACACGGTGCAGACCACCCTGGCCACCTATACGCTGGCGGCCAATGTCGAGAACCTGACCTATACCGGCACGGGCACTTTCACCGGCACGGGCAATGCCCTGGCCAACACGATCACCGGCGGCGCGGGCAACGACACGCTGGACGGCGGCGCCGGCAACGACACGCTGATCGGTGGCGCGGGCAATGACACCTATATCCTCGATTCCGCCAGCGACAAGATCACCGAGACCAGCACCGGCGGCACCGACACGGTGAAGGTCGGCTTCTCCTATACCCTGGCGGCGCGGCTGGAGAACCTGACCATCACGACCTCGGCCGACGGAATCGCGGGCACCGGCAATTCCGTGGCCAACGTCCTGACGGGCGCGGCGGGCGACGATGTCCTGTCGGGCCTTGGCGGCAACGACACGCTGACCGGCGGCGCCGGCAAGGACCGGCTGACCGGCGGCACGGGCAACGACACCTTCCTGTTCGTCGCGGGCAAGGCCAATGGCGATATCGTGACCGATTTCGCCGGCAATGGCGCGGCGGCGGGCGACAGCATCGTCTTCCAGGGCTTCGGCACGGCGGAAGGCGGGGCCAAATTGGTCCAGATCGACGACACGACCTGGCGCGTGACCTCGGCCGATGGCGCGATCCGGGAGCGGATCTACTTCGACAATGGCGCCCCTATCGACGCCAGCGATTTCATCTTCGTCTGAGCCGGGGCGCCCGCGCCCCACATGAAAACGGCGGCCCTTTCGGGCCGCCGTCGTCGTTTCAGGCCTGATGGCCGGATCAGAAGGCCGCGGTGTCGAGCGGGGTCAGGTTCTTGACCACGTCGCGCTGCTTGGCCAGTTCCGCCGGGGACAGCAGGATCAGGCCCTTGCCTTCGAGGTAGCCGTTGGCGGCGATCGCGCGGTCCGAGAAGAATTCGTTCAGATATTCGGCGATGCCGGGGACGGAGCCGATCTGATACTTCTTCACGTAGAAGAACAGCGGACGCGAAACCGGATAGGTGCCGGCCTGGACGTTTTCGTAGGTCGGGGCGACGCCGCCGACATGCGAGCCCTGGATCTTGTCCGCGTTTTCCTCGAGATAGCTGTAACCGAAGATGCCGAGGGCGGTCGGATTGGCGACCAGCTTCTGGACGATCAGGTTGTCGTTCTCGCCGGCTTCGACGAAGACGCCGTCTTCACGGATCTTCATGCACGCCTTGCCCGAGATCAGGCCCTTGTTCTCGGCGACATCCTCGCAGCCCTTTTCGAGAACCAGCTCGTTGAAGGCGTCGCGGGTGCCCGAGGTCGGGGGCGGGCCGAGGACTTCGATCTTTTCCGCCGGCAGCTTGGGATCGATTTCATTCCAGGTCTTGTAGGGGTTCGGAACCACGGCGCCATTGACGACGACGGTGGCCGAAAGCGCCTTCCAGATCTGGCCGCGGGTCACGTCGAAGGCCGGGGCCTTCTTCGAGTTGGCGAGGACGATGCCGTCATAGCCGACGACCAGCTCGATGATGTCCTGGATGCCGTTGTTCTGGCAGGCATCGATCTCCGACCGCTTGATGCGGCGCGAGGCGTTGCTGATGTCGGGGTAGCTGTCGCCGGCGCCGGCGCAGAACAGCTTGAAGCCGCCGCCCGTGCCGGTCGATTCGACGATCGGCGCCTTGAAGGTGCCGGTCTTGCCGAAGGCTTCGGCGACGGCGGTCGAGAAGGGGAACACGGTCGAGGAGCCGACGATGCGGATCTGGTCGCGGGCCTGGGCGGCACCGGCGAAGCCGGTCGCGAGCACGGCCGTCGCGGCCAGCGCGACAAGGGTGGATTTCAGGGTCATGGAGCCAATCCCGGGGGTTGATTTCGGCGCGGACGTTACGCCGCGTCGACGACCGCTCCATGACGATCGGGTTTCATTTTCGTGACTCCCCAAGGGCCAGCTCCCCGAGAGTCAGCTCCGGGCCGGAAGATAAATGGTGAAGACCGTGCCGACCCCGACCGTCGAATCGATGGTCAGCGCCCCCCGGTGCCGGTTGACGATATGCTTGACGATGGCGAGGCCGAGCCCGGTGCCGCCGAGATCCCGGCTGCGCGCGGCGTCGACCCGGTAGAAACGCTCGGTCAGGCGCGGCAGGTGTTCCCGCGCGATCCCCGGCCCCTGGTCGGTGATCGCGATCGAAACCGGCCGGGACTCGCCGGTCCAGCCCGAGCGGGCGGGCACATGATCGATCAGCCGCGCCTCGATGCGGACCACGCCGCCCTGGCGGCCGTATTTGATCGCGTTGTCGATCAGGTTGGTGAAGATCTGTTCCAGTTCGCCCTCGTCGCCGATGACGGCGGGCAGGCCGTCCGGCAGGACGATCTCGACCTTGCAATCCTTGGCCTGGGCCCGGAATTCCAGCGACTGCACCACCCGCCGAAGCACGACCGGCAGGCTGACCGGATCATCCGGGGGCGTGTGTTCCGTCAACTCCACCCGCGACAGGGACAGAAGATCGTTGACCAGCCGTGTCATGCGCTCGACCTGGGCGGCCATTGTCGTCAGGAAACGCGCGCGCGCCACGGCGTCGTCCTTGGCCGGCCCCAGCAGGGTCTCGATATAGCCGCCGAGGGCGGCGAGGGGGGTGCGGATTTCGTGGCTGGCGTTGGCGACGAAATCGGCGCGCATCCGCTCCACCCGCTTCGACTGGGTATGATCCCGGAAGACGAGCGCGGCGACGACGCCGCCCGGCAGCGGTCGCTCGAAGGCGGCGATGCTGCAGGTCAGCTCGCGGGCGACGGGAACCGGCAGGGAAAGTTCGATCTCGGTCTCCGCCTCCTCGCCGAGGATCACCGCGTCGACCGATTCGAGAACTTCGGGATGGCGCAACACGGAGGCGAGGGGGCGGCCGGGCGCGGCATCGCCGAACAGGCCCCGCGCCGCCCGGTTGATCAGGCGGATGGCGTGATCGCGATCGATCAGGATCAGGGGATCGGGCAGGAGGTCGAGGACGGCGCGATGCCCGCGCTCGGCTTCGGCCTTATCCTTGCGCAGGGCGCCGAGCTGGGCCGAGAGCCGGACGACGGCCTCGCTCGCCTCCTCGATTTCGGCGACCGCCGTGGTTTCCACGGCCTGATTCCGCTGGCGGCGCATCAGTTGCGCGAGCACGGCGGCGACAAGCGCGATGACGAGAATACCCGCCCCCGCGCCGCCGGCCGTGACCTGACCGCCGGCCAGCAGCAGCGCCAGCGCGACCAGCCCCGACGCCCCGAGACGAAGAGCGGTGACGATGAACCCCGAATAAGCCTTGCTCATCGTCACTCCCGAACCGATTCGGCGCCAAGTGGTTCAACCGAGACAGATGGAACCCTTTGATCCGCTAGCGTGCCATATAGGCGGTCAGCGCCGAAAGGTTGACGAGATCGGACACCGCCGTGCCCAGCGGCACGATCTGGACCGGCCGCGACATGCCGACCAGCAGCGGCCCGATCACCGTGGCTCCGCCCAGTTCGTTCATCATCTTGGCGACGGTGATCGAGGTCGAGAGCGATGGCATGATCAGCACATTCGCCGGCTCGGTCAGGCGGATGAACGGGTAAAGGCTCATCAGCTTCCGGTTCAGGGCGACGTCGGCCATCATCTCGCCGTCATATTCGAAATCGGTCTCCTGCTGGTCGAGCAGGGCGACGGCCTCGCGCACGGTGTTGGACGAGGTGCGCGGCCGGTTGCCGAAATTGGAATAGGACAGGAAGGCCACGCGCGGTTCGTGGCCGAGCCGGCGGACGACTTCCGCCGACTGGCGGGCGATATCGGCGAGGGCCTGGGGCGTCGGCTGCTCGTCGACGGCGGTATCGGCGAGATAGATCGTCCGGCCCTTGGCGAGGACGACCGAAAGACCGAAAATGCGGCTGCCCGGCACCGGGTCGATCACCTTGCGCACATCCTCGAGCGAGGCGGCGTAGGAGCGGGTAAGGCCGGTCACCATCGCGTCGGCATCGCCATTCGCCACCATGCAGGCGGCGAAGACATTGCGGTCGTTGTTCACCAGGCGCTGGCAGTCGCGGTACAGCTGGCCCCGGCGCTGCTGCCGGGCGTAGAGGAAGTCGCTGTAGCGCGTGGTATGGGTCGAATTGCGGGCATTGTGGATCTCCAGCCCCGCCTCGGTGTCGAGGCCCATGTCCTCGATGGTCTGGCGGATGCGATCCTCGCGGCCGACCAGCACCGGCGTGCCATAGCCCGAATTGCGGAAGGCGAGGGCGGCGCGGATGGTCTTTTCCTCCTCGCCCTCGGCGAAGACGACGCGCTTGGGCGCGGCCCGAACCTCGTCGAAGACGCGCTGGAACAGCCCGACCGCCGGATCGAGACGGGCCGAAAGCTCGTCCCTGTAGGCCTTCATGTCGATGATCGGCCGGCGGGCGACGCCCGTGTCCATCGCCGCCTTGGCGACGGCGGGCGGCACATGGCTGATCAGCCGGGGATCGAAAGGCACCGGGATGATGTATTTGGGGCCATACTGCGGCCGGCTGCCGGCATAGGCGGCGGCGACCTCGTCCGGCACGTCTTCCCGCGCGAGATTGGCGAGGGCGTGGGCCGCCGCCAGTTTCATCTCGTCATTGATCGTCCGGGCGCGGACGTCCAGCGCCCCGCGGAAGATATAGGGGAAGCCGAGGACGTTGTTCACCTGGTTCGGATAGTCCGAACGGCCGGTCGCCACGATGGCGTCGGAACGGACCGCCTCGACCTCCTCCGGGGTGATCTCCGGGTCGGGGTTGGCCATGGCGAAGATGACGGGATGCGGCGCCATGGCGGCGACCATCTCGCGGGTCACCGCGCCCTTGACCGACAGGCCGAGGAAGACATCGGCGCCCTGCATCGCTTCTTCGAGGGTGCGCTTGTCCGTCGTCACCGCATGGGCCGACTTCCACTGGTTCATGCCCTCGGTGCGGCCCTGATAGATGACGCCCTTGGAATCGCAGAGGGTGGCGTTCTCATGCGGGAGGCCCAGGCGCTTGATCAGCTCGATGCAGGCGATCGAGGCGGCGCCGGCGCCATTGACCACGACCCTGATGTCCTTGATCGACTTGCCGGTCAGGTCGAGCGCGTTGATCAGGCCGGCGGCGGCGATGATCGCCGTGCCGTGCTGGTCGTCGTGGAACACCGGAATGTCCATCATCTCGCGCAGGCGGCTTTCGATGACGAAGCACTCGGGCGCCTTGATATCCTCGAGATTGATGCCGCCGAAGCTGGGGCCGAGGTAGCGGACCGAATTGATGAAGGCTTCCACGTCCTCGGTATCGACTTCGAGATCGATCGAATCGACATCGGCGAAACGCTTGAACAGGACCGCCTTGCCCTCCATCACCGGCTTGGAGGCGAGGGCGCCCAGATTGCCGAGACCGAGGATGGCCGTGCCGTTCGAGATCACCGCGACCAGATTGCCCTTGATCGTGTAATCATAGGCCGTGCTCGGGTCGGCGGCGATGGCATGGACAGGAATGGCGACGCCCGGCGAATAGGCGAGGCTGAGATCGCGCTGCGTCGCCATCGGCTTCGTCGCCACGATCTCGAGCTTGCCCGGCCGGCCCTGGCTGTGAAACAGCAGGGCTTCCTGATCCGAGACAACGGTGCGCTTGGTGCTCATGGTCCTGTCCAATCGGGCGCGAAACACGCCCTGCTCCCTCTGGAATGTTTGCGGCTGACGCCGGAGGGTGCGGACTATCCTACCCTTTCCATTTATTGTCCAGCAAAGCCTAAAAACTTTTCGTTTCTTCTCAATGACGGCGCAGCAACAGCCACGCCGCGCCGCCCGCCAGCAGACCCCAGAAGGCGGAACCGATGCCGCCGAAGCTCATGCCCGAGGCGGTGACGAGGAAGGTGACCAGCGCCGCCTCGCGTTCCGACGGCACCGACAGGGCGGCGGACAGGGCATTGCCGAAGGCCCCGATCAGGGCAAGGCCGGCCACGGCCTGAATCAGCACCGGCGGCGCGGCGGCGGCGACCAGCGCGGCCAGGGTCGCGACCATGCCGATGACGACATAGC
>NZ_JBAQRT010000289.1:0-7020 GCF_049306435.1 Zavarzinia sp. | reverse complement strand
TGTCATTAGAAATGACATGAATGCGCCGACGAAAGCCTATGACTCGCCCCTGCGCCGCCGCCAGCAGGCCGCGACGCGGGACGCCATCCTCGAAGCCACCGGTCTCCTCGTCGAGACGGAAGGGCTGGATGCCCTGTCCTATGCCGCCATTGCCGCCAGGGCCGGTGTGCAGGAAAGGACGGTCTACCGCCATTTCCCGACCAAGGGCGAGTTGCTGGAAGCCTTCTGGCGCTGGGTGAACGATCAGGCCGGCATCGGCGGCTTTCCAACCAGCGAGGCGGAATTGCTGCGCCTGCCGCCCGAAGTCTATGCCCGGTTCGACGAACGGGCGGGCATGATGGCCGCCCTCGTGTTTTCCGAAGCCGGCCGGAAGTTCCGCCTGCGCGTGAACGCGGAACGGCAGGAAGCCTATGGCTCCATTCTGGCCGCTCGCACCGAATCCCTTGATCCCGAAACGGCGAAGCGCCTGCGGGCCGTCGTGCAACTGCTCTACAACGCCACCGCCTGGGCAACCTTGCGCGATCATTGGGGTCTCGACGGTCGTTCGTCGGGCGAGACCGTGAGCTGGGCCATCCGCTGCCTGCTCGACGCCGCCGCGCGGGGCGATCTGCCAAGCCCGTCTCCCGACATGCCCGCACACCGCGAAGATTGAGGTCGCCATGCTGTTCCATGCCTCCATTCCCGCCCGGGAGCCCGAAAAGGTCGCCGCCGTCCTGGCCGAGATCTGGCAGGGCGAAGCCATGCCCTTTCCGCCGGTCCCCGGCGCCCATGTCGTCTTCGCCGGGGACGAGAGGGCCACCACCCTCGAAATCTATCCGGCCAACCGGACGCTGGTGCCGAGCGAAGCGGGTGTCGCCATCGGTAATGGTCCCGGGTGCGGCGGGCCGGTCGGCGATCATGTCGCCATCGCCACGCCGCTCGGCATTGCCGAGATCGAGGCGATCGCCGACAAGGCGGGCTGGCGCGTGCAGGTCGCCAGTCGGGGCGGCATCTTCGACGTGGTCGAGATCTGGCTGGAGGATCGCTATCTGGTCGAGGTTCTGACCCCGGACATGCAGGCGGATTACATCGGCCGGGTGACCCCCACGAACTGGCGGGCCATGCTGTCGGCCCCTCTTCAGGCGCCGGGCGGCGTGCTCGCGGACTGAGCGAAGGCGACTGGACAGGTCATTCTAGAATCATTATTCTAAATGACATCATGGTTCGACTAGCTCAATTCTCGGCCGACTGCTTTGTCAGCGCGGCCATCGCCCTCGTCGCGGAGGCCGGCCCGTCGGCCGCTTCCATCCCGGCGATCGCCCGCCGGGTCGGTGCCCCCACCGGCTCCCTCTACCACCGTTTTCCGTCCAAGGCGGCCGTGCTGGCCGCCGCCTGGGCCGATGTCCATGGCGACTTCACCGCCGCCATGGTGCCGCCCCTGTTCGAGGGGCGGGCGCGCGATGCCGCCATGACCCTTGTCGAATGGTCCCGGGCAAGGCCGCTGCGGGCTCGCTTCCTGCTGCTGAATGATTTCGGGGCGCTGGTCGACGGCGCGCCGGTGCCGGACGAAATACGGCTGGAAATCGCCCGTCAGGAAGATGTGCTGGACCGTGCCTTCCAGTCGCTGGTGGGCGGCGAGGTCGCGCCGGCGGCGTCGGCGGCCCTGCGTTTCCGCGTCTTCGACGCGCCCGTGGCCGCGCTCCGCCCCCATCTGATCGGCCGGGGGGCCATCCCCGATTATGTCGACGCGCTCGTCGCCGGCCTGTTCGAGGCCGGATCCTTCACCCTGCAGGAGCAGGCCGCATGACCATCCGTTATTCCGCCCAGGCCGAAGGCGGCCGCAAGATCCCGCTGCATGACGAGGAAGGTTTCGAAGGCATGCGCCGCGCCGGCCGGCTGGCTGCCGCCACCCTCGACTTCATCGTGCCTTACGTGAAACCGGGTGTTTCAACCGCCGCCCTTGACAAGTTGTGCGAGGCCTATATGCGCGATCACGGCGGCATTCCCGGCACGATCGGCTATCACGGCTATCAGCACGCCAGCTGTATTTCGGTCAATCATGTCGTCACCCACGGCATTCCGTCCGACGACAAGATCCTGCTCGAAGGCGACATCCTGAATATCGACGTGACGCCCGTGCTGGACGGCTGGTTCGGCGATGCCAGCCGCATGTATGCGGCGGGCGAAATCGGCGTGAAGGCGAGGCGACTCGTCGATACCACGCTGGAATCCCTGCTGGCGGGCATCGCCGCCGTGAAGCCGGGCGCGACCCTGGGCGATGTCGGCCATGCCATCGAGCGCGTCGCCCGGCGCGAGCGTTTCTCGATCGTCGAGGATTTCTGCGGCCATGGTGTCGGCCAGGTGTTCCACGACGCGCCCAATATCCTGCATTACGGCCGGCCGGGCCAGGGGATCGTGCTGGAGCCCGGCATGATCTTCACCATCGAGCCGATGCTGAACGCCGGGCGACCGGACGTTAAGGTCCTGTCCGATGGCTGGACGGCGGTGACCCGCGACCGTTCGCTGTCCGCCCAGTTCGAGCATTCGCTGGGCGTGACCGAGACCGGGGCGGAGATCTTCACCCCATGGCCGGAGATGGCGGCGCTTCAGGCGACCGGCTGATCAGGCGGATCTGCGCCCGCAACCTTCCGGCTTCCAGACCCTTTCGGTCGAGGCCGGAAAGCGGGCGAGGGCGGCGGCCGGCCTGACCGGGCGTCGCACCAGTTCGCCGCTGCAATTGGGGCAGATGCCGCCCAGGGTGTCTTCCGCGCAGTCGCGGCAGAAGGTGCATTCGAAGGTGCAGATCATGGCGTCCCGGCTGTCGGCGGGAAGATCCTTGTCGCAACATTCACAACCGGGGCGCAGGGCCAGCATGGTGATTTCCGCATCTTAACGAGCTGTTCACCTTGAGGCGCCAGGATGGCTTCGGGCGAACCGGGGACGGGATCATCGTGACACACAGGCCCGATCTTGCCGACATCTTGTTGCAGGCCGCCGAAAGACTGGTGCGCGAGCGCTCGCTTTCGGCCGTCACGCTCGATGCGGCCGCCAATCTCGCGGGGGTCGGCGTCGAGGAGGCGCGCGCGGCCTTCGCCGATGACGGCGCGCTGCGCCGAAATCTCGTGCAGTTCTATCATGCCGCCAACCGCGAGGTCCTGGCCTTCGCCCTCCGCGATGTCGACACGGTGGAGGATTTCGTGCGGCAGGCCCAGCACGCCGTCGAAAACTACTACCAGATTTTCCAGCGCGACCCCGATATGCGCGACGTCTGGACCGAGATCCTGACGGATCGCGAGATGCGCAACTATAACGTCGTGCAGGTGACCGAGAACGCCGGCCTGGTCTGCCTGCTGCTGCGCGAATTGCTGCCGCATCTGCCGGAAGCCGAGCTGACGGCGACCGTCGAACTCATGATCCACATGACCGATGTCGCCGCGCGCTGGGCGGCCGCGCGTGACGCGGACAAGGGCCGCGCCATGCTGGATGCCTTTTGCCGGCTGATCTCCCTGATGGCCGGCGATCTGCTCCGCCTCGACCACGAAAGAGCCTTCGCCGACGCTAGCTCTTCACGGCAGAGCGCTTAGCCTTCCGGGCCTTCACCCCCGGCTTTCCCGCCAGCAGGCCGGCCAGGTAACGCCCGGTATGGCTGCGCGGCTCGGCCGCGACATCCTCGGGCGTGCCTTCGGCGACCACTTCGCCGCCGCCATTGCCGCCCTCCGGCCCCATGTCGATGATCCAGTCCGCCGTCTTGATCACCTCGAGATTATGCTCGATGACGAGGACGGTATTGCCCGTCTCCACGAGGGCGTGGAGCACTTCCATCAGCTTGCGCACATCCTCGAAATGAAGGCCCGTGGTCGGCTCGTCGAGGATGTAGAGCGTGCGGCCGGTCGGGCGCTTGGACAGCTCCTTGGCCAGTTTCACGCGCTGCGCCTCGCCGCCCGACAGGGTCGTCGCCTGCTGGCCGACCTTTATGTAACCAAGCCCAACGCGCTTCAGCGTCTCCATCTTGTCGCGAACCGCTGGCACCGCCTTGAAGAAATCCGCCGCCTCGTCGATCGTCATGTCGAGCACGTCGGCGATCGACTTGTCCTTGAAGGTGACGTCCAGGGTTTCGCGATTGTAACGCCTGCCCTTGCAGATATCGCACTGCACGTAAACGTCCGGCAGGAAGTGCATCTCGATCTTGATCATGCCGTCGCCCTGGCATGCCTCGCAACGCCCGCCCTTCACGTTGAAGGAGAAGCGGCCAGCTTTATAACCCCGGGCTTCCGCCTCCGGCAGGCCGGCGAACCAGTCGCGGATCGGCGTGAAGGCGCCGGTGTAGGTCGCGGGGTTGGAGCGAGGCGTCCGCCCGATCGGCGACTGGTCGATGTCGATCACCTTGTCGAGCTGGTCGACGCCCCTGATGTCGTCATGGGCGCCCGCCAGTTCGCGGCTGCCGTTCAGGCGCCGGCTCAGGCCCTTGAACAGGGTCTCGATGACGAGGGTGGATTTGCCGCCGCCCGAGACGCCGGTCACGCAGGTGAAGGTGCCGAGCGGAATATGCGCGGTCACATTCTTCAGATTGTTGGCCCTGGCGCCGATGATGGAGAGCACGCGCTTCCTGTCGAAGGGGCGGCGCAGGGCGGGGATGGGAACGCTGCGCGTGCCGGACAGATATTGTCCGGTCAGGCTGTCGGGATTGGCCATGATCTCGGCCGGCGTTCCTTGCGCGATGATCTGGCCGCCATGGACGCCGGCGGCCGGCCCCATGTCGATGACGTAATCGGCGGTGCGGATCGCGTCTTCGTCGTGCTCGACCACGATCACCGTGTTGCCGAGATTGCGCAGGCGCTTCAGCGTCTCGATCAGGCGGTCGTTGTCGCGCTGATGCAGCCCGATCGATGGCTCGTCCAGGACATAAAGGACGCCGGTGAGGCCCGAGCCGATCTGCGAGGCGAGGCGGATGCGCTGACTCTCCCCGCCCGACAGGGTGCCGGACGCACGGGCGAGGGTGAGATAGTCGAGCCCGACGTTGACGAGGAAGCCCAGCCGCTCGTTGATTTCCTTGAGAATTCGGGCGGCGATCTCGGCCTGTTTCGCCGTGATCCGGTCGGAGAGGTCGAGGAACCAGCGCGCCGCCTCGGCGATCGATTTCTCGGTCACCTGGCCGACATGAAGGCCGTTGATCTTCACGGCGAGGGCCTCGGGCTTCAGGCGGTGGCCGTGGCAGATCTCGCATTCCGAGGCGGACTGATAGCCCGAGAGTTCCTCGCGCATCCAGTCGCTCTCGGTTTCCTTCCAGCGCCGCTGCAGGTTGGGGATCACGCCCTCGAACGGTTTCGTCGTCTGGAAACGACGGGTGCCGTCCTGATAGGTCATGGTGATCGCCTCCTTGCCCGAGCCGTGCAGGAGAAGGTCGCGCACCTTTTCCGGCAGGTCGCGCCAAGGCTTTTTCACATCGAATTTGTAGGCGGCTGCCAGGCTTTCGACGGTCTGGGTGAAGAAGGCTGAAATCGTCTTGGCCCAGGGGGCGATGGCGCCCTTGGCGAGGCTGACGGAAGGGTCGGGCACGATCAGCGCCGGATCGAAATAGAGCTTGTTGCCAAGGCCATCGCAGGCCGGGCAGGCGCCGAAGGGATTGTTGAAGGAGAACAGCCGGGGTTCGATCTCGTCGATGGTGAAGCCCGAGACGGGGCAGGCGAATTTCTGCGAGAACAGCGTGCGCTCGCCCGTCCCGGCGTCCTCCGCGACGGCGAGCCCGTCGGCGAGTTCGAGCGCGGTCTCCAGACTGTCGGCGAGGCGGGACGCGATGTCGGGGCGCACCACCACGCGGTCCACCACCACGTCGATATCGTGCTTCACCTTCTTGTTCAGCGTCGGGGCGTCGGCGATCTCGTAAAGCGTGCCGTCGATCTTCACGCGCTGGAAGCCGCGCTTCTGCAGGTCGGCCAGTTCCTTGCGGTACTCACCCTTGCGGCCGCGCACGAAGGGCGCGATGACGTAGAGCCTCGTGCCCTCGGGCAACCCGAGGATGCGGTCGACCATCTGGCTGACGGTCTGACTTTCGATGGGCAGGCCGGTCGCCGGGGAATAGGGCACGCCGATACGAGCGAACAGCAGGCGCAGGTAGTCATAAATCTCGGTGACCGTGCCGACCGTGGAGCGCGGATTGCGCGAGGTCGTCTTCTGCTCGATCGAAATCGCCGGGGACAGGCCCTCGATGTGATCGACGTCCGGCTTCTGCATCAACTCGAGGAACTGCCGGGCATAGGCCGACAGGCTCTCGACATAGCGGCGCTGGCCCTCGGCATAGATCGTGTCGAAAGCGAGGGAGGATTTGCCGGAGCCGGACAGGCCGGTGATCACCACCAGCTGGTCGCGGGGAATGTCCACATCGACATTCTTGAGATTATGTTCGCGGGCGCCGCGGACGCAGATGAACTTGGATGACATGGGGCCTCAGCTACGCGGTACGGCGCCGACGGGAAGAGAGGATATGGGGTGGAGGAGCAACGATGTCCATCCTAGCTTGATTATGGGAACAAAGTCCGCAAGATGCCACTTGAGTCGCAGTATTCGTTCTCATTATGTTCCAGAGCAGCGGGACCGCAAGCACTTAAGGGGAAAGCCATGGCGGGCAGTGTCAACAAGGTCATTCTGGTCGGCAACCTGGGCCGCGATCCGGAATCCCGCAATCTGCAGGACGGCAATCCGGTCGTGAACCTGTCGATCGCCACCTCCGAGAGCTGGAAAGACAAGATGTCCGGCGAGCGCAAGGAGCGCACGGAGTGGCACCGCGTCGTGATCTTCAACGAAAACCTCGCGAAGATCGCCCAGCAATATCTGCGGAAAGGCAGCAAGGTTTACGTCGAAGGCTCGCTGCAGACCCGCAAGTGGACCGACCAGCAGGGCCAGGAGCGCTATTCGACGGAAATCGTCCTGCAGCGTTTCCGCGGCGAGCTGACCATTCTCGACGGTCGCGGTGAAGGCGGCGGTGGCGGTGGCGACGACTTCGGCGGCGGTCCGGGCGGCGGCGGCGACTTCGGTGGCTATGGC
>NZ_JBAQRT010000288.1:0-5838 GCF_049306435.1 Zavarzinia sp. | reverse complement strand
GGCACCGACCGCGGCGCCCGCGCCGGCGCCGATGGCGCCGCCCGAAAGCGCGCGCTGTTCCTGGCGATTGAGGCCCGAGCAGGCGCCGAGGCCAAGGCTGAGGCAGACAAGGCCGATGGCGGTGATGGTCGTCGACTTGCGCATGACAATTCCTCCGATCAGACTGGTGACCACGAATTCGCGGCCGGGATACTCCCCTTTAGACCGATGCCTAACCAACACCCTGGCCCGCGCCGAGGTTCCCCAAAACCGCTGCGGGCGCCGTCAATCCCTTGATCTGTAATGCTTTATTCCGGGACTCCCGTCATGGACAAGACAGTCGAAATCATCTCGCGCGAGACGGTGCACCAGGGTTTCTACCCCAAGACCGTGCTTCGCCTGCGCCATCGCCGCTTCGACGGCACCATGAGCGAGGAGATCAGCCGCGACATCCTGGAACAGGGCGGCGCCGCCGTCGTCCTGCCCTATGACGCGGCGACCGACCGCGTGCTGCTGATCGAACAGTTCCGCCCCGCGCCCCTCCTGATGGATGACGACCCCTGGGTGCTGGAAGCCGTCGCCGGCCGGGTCGAGACCGGGGAAGACCCGGCGGCGACCGCCCGTCGCGAAGCGGTGGAGGAAGCGGGCCTCGTCCTGACCGACCTCGTCCACGCCGGCATCGGCTATTCCTCCCCCGGCTGCCTGAAGGAATTGGCGACGATCTTCGTCGGCCGCTGCGACCTCGCCGAGGGCGGCGCCCTCCACGGCCTCGCCGACGAGCACGAGGACATCAGGACCCATGTCGTTGCCTTCGACGAGGCCATGGCCATGGCCGCGAGCGGCCGGCTGCGCAACCTGCCGGCGCTCGTCGCGCTCTACTGGCTGGCCGGCAACCGCGCGGATTTGCGCCGCCGCTGGGCTTGAACGCCATGCCCGGCCCCGCTAGGGTCTCTGGTCCGTGATGCGAGAAATGACAAGCCGAACCCCAATGCCGATTCGCCAGGATTTCATCGATACCATCGGGCATACGCCCCTCATTCGCCTCCACGCCGCTTCCGAGGCGACGGGCTGCGAAATCCTGGGCAAGGCGGAATTCCTGAACCCCGGCGGCTCGGTGAAGGATCGCGCCGCCCTGTTCATCGTGCGCGACGCCGAAGAGCGGGGCCTGCTGCGCCCCGGCGGCGTCATCGTCGAGGGCACGGCGGGCAATACCGGCATCGGCCTGTCGCTGGTCGGCAATGCCCTCGGCTATCGCACCGTGATCGTGATGCCCGAGACCCAGTCCCAGGAAAAGAAGGACATGCTGCGCCTGTGCGGCGCCGACCTTCGCCTGGTGCCGGCGGTGCCCTACGCCAACCCGATGAATTATGTGAAATATTCGGGCCGCCTCGCCGAGGAGATCGCCGCGGCGGAGCCGAACGGCGCGATCTGGGCCAACCAGTTCGACAATACCGCCAACCGCCGCGCCCATTACGAGACGACCGGGCCGGAAATCTGGGCCGATACCCTTGGCAAGGTGGACGGTTTCGTCTCCGCCGTCGGCTCGGGCGGGACGCTGGCGGGCACCGCCATGTTCCTGCAGGAAAAGAACCCCAAGGTGAAGATTGCCCTCGCCGATCCGCCGGGCGCCGCGCTCTATTCCTATTACACCACCGGCACCCTGAAGTCCGAGGGCACCTCGATCACCGAGGGCATCGGCCAGGGCCGCATCACCGCCAATCTCGAAGGGCTGAAGGTCGATACCGCCTATCAGATCCCCGACGACGAGAGCCTGCCGGTGGTCTTCGATCTCCTGAAGCACGAGGGCCTGTGCCTCGGCGGCTCCAGCGGCGTCAATGTCGCGGGCGCCATCCGCCTCGCGCGGGAGCTCGGCCCGGGACATACGATCGTCACCATTCTCTGCGACGGTGGCGCCCGCTATCAGTCGAAGATGTTCAACCCGGAATTCCTCAAGGCGCGGAACCTGCCCGTGCCTTCGTGGCTCTGAAGACCAAGAACCGGAGCATCATCAATGCCGAATGAGACAGGCCTCGTTTCCACCGGATGGCTTGCCGAACACCTGGATGCGCCCGATGTGCGTGTCGTCGATGCCTCGTGGTATCTGCCTGGCGCCAATCGCGACCCCAGGGAAGAATACAAGGCGGGCCATATTCCCGGCGCCGTCTTCTTCGACATCGACGAAATCTGCGACCTGACCTCGCCCCTGCCCCACATGCTGCCCCCGTCCGAGAAATTCTCGGCCCGGGTGCGCAAGATGGGTCTTGGCGACGGCAACCGCATCGTCGTCTATGACGGCGGCGCGCCCTTCGCCGCCGCCCGGGTGTGGTGGATGTTCCGCGCCTTCGGCCATGACGACGTGATGGTGCTCGACGGCGGCTTCGCCAAGTGGAAGGCCGAGGGTCGCCCGGTCGACGACATGCCCCCCGCCCCGCGCGAGCGCCATTTCACCGCGCGCGAGAATACGATGCGCGTCCGCGGCTTCGACCAGGTGCGGCACAACCTCGTCACCCGCAAGGAACAGGTGGTCGATGCCCGCAGCAGCGGCCGCTTTTCCGGCGCCGAGGCGGAACCCCGCCCCGGCCTGAAGCGCGGCCATATCCCGGGTTCGGTCAATGTCCCGGCCGGCAGCCTGCTCGATCCCGAGACCGGCGTGTTCCTGCCGCGCGAGAAGCTGGCCGACATCTTCGCCACCGCCGGTGTCGATCCGGCGAAGCCCGTGGTCGCCAGCTGCGGCTCGGGCGTCACCGCCTGCATCGCGCTGCTCGCGCTGCACGAGCTGGGCGCGCGCAATCTCGCGCTCTACGACGGCTCCTGGGCCGAATGGGGCGCCCGCGCCGACGCCCCCATCGAGGTCTGACATGACCACCGCCGAGGCGGAGGCCCCGCCGCCGGACTGGGTGCCGGCGGCAGGCCCCGCCAAGGCCTCGCGCATCACCTATCTCGAAATGCTCGAGCGCCCGGCCCCCCGCCGGGCGCCGCCGCCCCTCGACCAGCATGTCCTGATGCGGGTGGAGGAGCCGAAACTCGCCTTCTTCCGCTGGCTCTATCACTATGTCGGCCGGGACTGGATGTGGATCGACCGCCGCCGCTGGCCAGACGAGAAACTGGCGGCCCATCTCGCCGCCCCGGGCTATGGCCTCTATGTCCTGCACCTGAAAGGCTCGCCCGCCGGTTTCTTCGAACTGGTGCCCCAGGACGGCGGTACCCGCATCGACCTCGGCCTCTTCGGCATCGCCCCCGACTTCATCGGCCGCCGCCTCGGCCCCTTCCTGCTCGATCAGGCGATCCAGCTCGCCTGGGAACGCGGCCCCACCCGCATGACCGTCGACACCTGCACCCTCGACCACCCCAAGGCCCTGATCCTCTACCAGAAATTCGGCTTCCGCCCCTACGCCACGCGGGAGCGGCTGGCGTGGCCGCTGGGGCCGGAACTGGCGCGGCTGGATTGAGGGGGGGGGTATTCTTCCTGTCTCCAATCGACTGTCTTTTTTGTACTCTATTCTTTCACTTTATCTATAATAATAGTCTTTCTACCAATTTTTACTCGCCAAGAATTTCGATCTTTTTCCTCTATTTTCATGTTTCCATAATGCACTTCTCTGTGATGATTGGGGCACAACACCATAATATTAAGGAAACCCAAAGATCCTTTCTCTAATTTCGCCACAGGAATTACATGATGAGCTTCCGAATATGGCATTCCATCTGGTTTCTTGAAGGCGACGGATTCCCTGCCCAATTTTTCACAAATCTGACACTTCCCGTGAAGCTTGGCTTTCACCCAGTTTCCCATTGAGCCTCGCTCTATACATTTGCTTTTTCGCTCCTTTTCAATTGGCGTATCGTTAAACATTGCTGCTTCAAGTACTCTAATACCGTCTCTTGTACGACTCTTACGTCGAGCTTCTAGCGAATAACCATCAACTCCTAAATATTTCGCCACTGTCAGGAAGACCTCTCCGGAGATCGGAATAGTTGACCGTTTCACGCCATTATGGATGTATTTAAAATCTGGGCCCTCTGGCAAGAAATTCGAGAAAAAAACTCCCGGGAGTTCACTCGATATTTTTTCCAGCTTCACTCTTAATTTTACCCCCCTGTCTTCAATTCTCTGGAGAAATATATTATCTTCTTCATTGCGTAAACAAGGGCGCTCAATGATCTCAACGGCAGCGATTATCTCTGCCGGTTTGCCATTTTTTTTGTTTACTCGAATAAGACCAAGATCACCAATTTTCATATAATTCTGGTCATCTTTAGAAATAATATAAGTCAACTCTCTATGACCAGAAAGCATCCATTTATTTGCATCCCAACGCTTCGGATTCGCTAGGAATAGCCAGTAACCCGTGGGTTTAAAATGTTTATCTTTCTTCACATCTGCAGGCTTTTCTAACGGCTCAATAAGAGCATCCCCTGGCCTCTGATTGGAATTATTAAATCCATTCGAATTCATTTTTGCCCATCCTGGTCGCAAGAAGGATAAATTCAATTTAAATTCAGCTTCGGGAATAATGTGTCACCATACCTATAGATTCCTTATCCTTATTCCTCTCGCCCTCGATCCCTCTGCAAATCCGCCACAATAAGGCGAAACCCCAGCGCCTTGATCACCTCGCGAATTCAGGGTGGCCTTGTTCGGACAGGGATTTGTAGAGGCTGGCGCGGCCAAGGCCCGCCGCCGCCGCCACGTCGCTCATGCCCTTGGCCCGTGCGATGTTGCCGAGGGCCGTGGCGATCACGGCGGGGTCGCCATCCTCGAAGGCGGCGTCGAGATAGGCGGCGATCATTTCGGGGCTGTCCAGATATGGGCCGGCATCCCATGCCGTGGTCACGGTGGTCATGTGCTTCGTCACTCAGTTCACATCCCCCACATTGCCGAGGGTGAGGCGGTCGATCCGGATCAAGATGCGGGCCTTCGCCCGCATGGTCCGCCACCCCGTTGTCTCCCATGAAAGACAATGAAGCAAGAAGGTCGGGACGGAATACAATGGGAATGCAAGCGGACGCCGATCATCCGGCGCCGGCAATGGCGGCGGAAATCTTGTACGTGTCTTCATATTTGCTTAAATTGAAGACAGACGAAAAGGAGCCTCCATGTCCCGGACCACGACCATGACCGTGCGGATCAGTGGCGCGTTGAGCGATTTCGTCGCCTCGAACGTGGGCGAGAACGGCGCCTACGAGAATATCAGCGAATATGTCCGCGACCTGATCCGGCGCGACAAGGAACGGGCCGAGAGGGAAGCCTTCGACCGCTTGAAGGCCGAGTTGACGCGCGCCTTCGCGGCGCCCGAGCACGATTATCACCCCCTGACCGCCGCCGAGGTGATCGCCCGGAACCGCGGCTGACACCATGGCCGTCCTCGTCCAGGAGGCCGCGTCCCGGCGGCTCGATGAGATATTCCGTTACACAAGGGATCGCTGGGGAATCGGGCAGGCCGAGCGATACATCACGGACATCTTCGCCGCTTTCGACAGGATCGAGAGCCATGGCGTGATCTCGCGGCCGATTCCAGCCGAGTTCGGGGTCGAAGGCTTCTACTTCCGCCACGAGCGTCATTTCGTCTACTGGCGGCGCCTGTCTGGCGGCGACATCGGTATCGTCACCATCCTCCACGAGCGAATGCATCAGATGGACCGGTTCCGCGACGATCATCCGGCCTGACCGGCACGGCGGCCCGCCGCCATCTTTTCCTGTTCCCTTTTTGTTCCGTTTCCGCCATGCTCGTCTCATGGCCGATCCGATCCCCCTGCCCCCGAAACGTGCCGCGAAGCCGCGGCCGGTGTTCGTGCGGGGGGAGGAGCGGGAGGTGCCCGCGGGGCCGGGGGATGGCGGCACGCTGGCCGGGGCTGCGG
>NZ_JBAQRT010000287.1:0-17806 GCF_049306435.1 Zavarzinia sp. | reverse complement strand
GCTCTCCCCGCTCGCCGCGCGGAAGCTGGGGCTGGCGACCGGCGACCGGCTTCGCCTCGCCGTCCAGCGGAAACTGGGCGATCAGGCGGAGGGGAAGAGCCTGTCCCTGACGGTCGCGGGCATCGCCCCGGCGGCGGCTTTCGCGCGGGAAGGCGCCTTCGTCTCCATCGGATTGCTCGCCGCGCTGGAAGATTATCGCGACGGGCGGCCGGTGCCGCGCTACGGCTGGGACGGACCGAACGCGGCGGGGCCGCGCGCCTTTTCCGGCTTTCGCGCCGTCGCCGGCCGGATCGAGGATGTCGCCGCCATCGCCGCCCGGCTGGAAGCGCGGGGCCAGGCGGTGACGACGCGGGCGGACGAGATCGAGACCGTGCTTCGCCTCGACCGCAATCTGACGGCGATCTTCCTCATTATCGCCGTGATCGGCGGGGCGGGCTTCGCCCTCAGCCTCGGCGCCAGCCTGGTCGGCCATGTCGCGCGAAAGCGGGGCGAACTCTCCCTGCTGCGCCTGATGGGCCTGGGTTCGGCCGGCATGGCGGGCATGCCGATCGTCCAGGGCATCGCCATCACCGGCGCCGGGGCCTTGCTGGCCCTCGGGGCCTATGGTCTGGCCGCGCTGGTCATCAACCGGCAATTCTCCGACGGCTTGCCGGGCGGCGGCGATATCTGCCGGCTGGACATGCCGCAGGTGGCGGCGGTCGTCGGCATCGCCCTTATCGTCGCCCTGTTGGCCGCCACGCTGGCCGGGCTTTCCGCCGCCAGGGTCGAACCCGGGGAGGGGGTGCGTCATGGTTAGACCGGGTCTCGTCGCTCTCGCCCTGCTGGTCCTCGCGATCCCGGCGGCGGCCGCCGACTGGGAGACGAAGCAATGGAACCCCAAGCCGGCGGATGGTGACGTGGACCTGCCCATGCCCTGCGGCGGCCACATGGCCTTTCGCCGGGTGGCGACGCCGACCGGCGATGCCGGCAGCGGCCCCCTCGACGACCGGCAGGTGACCCTGGGCCAGAGCGATCCCGAGACCGATTACATCGAGCACAGCCGCAAGGACAATCTGGCCGGCGGCCTGGTCGGGCGGGATGGCGCGCGTTCCTACCTGATCGGCAAATATGAAGTCTCGGCCGATCAATATGCCGCGGTGATGGAGGGGACCTGTCCCATGCCGTCCGCCATGGGACGGCTGCCCCGGGTCGATGTCTCCTGGTTCGACGCGGTGCAATTCTCCGCCCGCTATACCGAATGGCTGCTGCAGAAATCCCCGGCCGACCTGCCCCGCCAGGGCGATACCGCCGCCTTCCTGCGCCTGCCCACGGAAGCCGAATGGGAATATGCCGCGCGGGGCGGCGCCGCCGTCTCGGACAGCGATTTCCGCGCGCGCAGCTTCCCTATGCCCGAAGGCGTCACCGCCTATGCCTGGGTCGGCGGGCCGTCGTCATCCGACGGGCAGTTGCGCCAGATCGGCCTCCTGAAGCCCAATCCCCTCGGCCTGCACGATATCCTCGGCAATGCCCAGGAATGGGTGCTGGAGCCTTATCGCCTCGTCCGGGTCGCGCGCCTGCATGGTCAGGCCGGCGGCATGATCGCCCGGGGCGGCGATTTCCGCACCGCCGAGGGGCGTTTGCGCTCGTCCCTGCGGCTCGAGATCCCGCCTTTCGATACAGCGACCGGTCAGGCGACCCATCTGCCGACCCTGGGCTTCCGGCTGGTGATGACGGCGCCGGTCTCGGTCAGCCAGAGCAGGATCGATGCCCTGCGCAGTGCCTTCGTCGCGATCCAGAAGGGCCGTGGCGGCGAGACCGATCCGATCGCCCTCCTGAAACGTCTCGCCGACGATGCGACCGACCCCGACATGAAACGTGCGGTCGAGACCATCGCCGACAGTCTCTCGGCCGAGCGGGTGGCGCGCGACGAGGCGGAGGCCCGTTCGGCCAAGTCAACGATCTATGCCGCCGCGGCCATGATCCGGTCGTTGCGCGATCTCGACCGCCGCCTCGCGCCGGTGAAGGCGCGTTGGGAGTTGGCGGAGAAGGCGCGCGGCAGCAACCCGGCCGATGCGGACGAGTGGAAAACCCTCTATGATGCGACGCAGCAGGCCCTCGACATCTCGAAGCGCGCCTATCGCGACATCCTGGTCCAGACCGCCGACGATTACGACAAAGCCAGGCTGGCCAAGGCTCTCGCCGTGCTGACGGCGGAATTCGAGGCGCAGAAGCTGGGCAGTTTCGCGAAATTCGCGAAACTCTTTGTGGCCCAGGTCACTGCCTATGCCGCGCGGCCGACGCAGGATGACGCCGGCTGGTATCGACAGCTTGTGGAATGAAGGTGGAACCCGGCCCTGTTCGCGCCGTTTTCTTACCGTAGGGCTCGGGTGGTGGAGGTTTTGATGGTCGCGCGGGTTAAGGTCCCTTTGCTTCGTCCCCTTGGGGTGATGGTGCTGGTCACGGCGCTGGGCCTCGGCGGTTGCGCGACCGGCGGCGGTGGCGGCTATGGTTATGACGAACCCCTGAGCCCGGCCCAGGCCGCGCTGCGCCAGCAGACCGACCGTTTCAACGACACGGTGGCGACGGGCGCGGTCGCCGGTGCCCTGCTCGGCGCCCTCGTCGGCGCGCTGTCGGATTCCAAGAACCGCGGGCGGGGCGCCCTGATCGGCGCGGCGGCGGGCGGCGCCCTCGGCGGCGCCTCCGGCTATTACATCGCCAGCCAGAACGAGCAATATGCCAGCCGCGAGCAGGCGCTGGACGCCCGCATCGAGGCCGCCAGCAACGAGGCCAATTCCTATCGCCAGATCGCGGCATCGTCGGCCCGGGTGGCGGCGGACAACCGGCGGAAGATCGCCCTTCTCGAACAGCAGTATCGCGCCGGCCAGATCTCGGCCAAGGATTACCGCAACCGCACCGCCTCGATGCAGGAAGACCTGCGGCTGATGGACGAAGCCCTGTCCAATGCCGGCGAAGTGCGTCAGAAGATGGCGGAAGACAGCAGCTATGTCGGCGGCCAGGGGCGGGCCAATCTGAATCAGGCCCAGGCCGATATCAGCCGTTCGACTCAGGACATCGCCCGCAGTCGCGACGAACTCGCCCGCGCTCTCGCCAGCGTGCCGGACGCCTGATCGGACCCCTGAACATGTCCCCCAAGTTGACCAAGACCGTGATTCTGGCCGCCGGCCTCGCCGTCTCGCTCGGCGCCTGCGCGCGCGAGCAGGACCCGGCCAATGCCGGCTATTTCTCCGGCATCGGCAATGTCGTTGGCGGTACTTACGACCGCCGCGTGGCCGAGCGGGAACAGGATGCCCAGCGCGCCGAACAGATGGCGCGCGAGATGCAGGCAAGGGCGAGCGCGGCCCAGGCCGAGGCCCGCGCGACCGGCGCCAGCCTGACGGCGGCCGAAGCCCGCAACCGCGCCCAGAAGGCGGAACTGGCGCGGCTGGACATCGCGCTGCGCGAAGCCTCGCGTAATCGCAATGCCAGGGCCGAGGACCTGGCCGCCGCCCGCGTCCGTCTCGATGCCGCGAAACGGCGCCAGCAGCAGCTCGAACAGCATCCGCCCACTTCGCAAAGCCAGCGCAGCGCCGAACAGGCGGCGATCGACGCCGAGGTGAAGGCGCTGGACGACATGATCCTTCATTCGACAAGGGCCGAGTGATCATGCGTCTTGCCCCGGCCGGCGCCCTTGCCGCCCTGTACATGCTGATCGCCCCGCCGGCACCGGCCGAAGAGATTTACGAGATGGGCGGAATGCCCGGCGCCCTCGCCCTGCCGGAGACGCCGGGCAGGGAATCCGCCCCGCTCTGCGCCGGGCGCCCGGGCTGCACGCCGGTGGAGCGCTATGAGGCGGGTTGGGACGAACATGGCCGGCGGATCACCGTCGTTCGCCTGAGTTTCGATGCCGCTCACCCGCTGGCGCCGGAAGCGGGGGCGGGTGGCGGTTGCCCCAATATCGATGGCGATCCCGATGGTGGCAGCGAATGGCACCTGCTGCTGAACGGTAAGCCCTCGGTCCTGCTGCTTTCGCTCTGCACCGGTTTCGGCGCATCGAAAGGCGCGGACGATGAGGAGGTGATGGTTTCGGACAATCACCTGACCTTCATCCGCAGCAAGGAGGGGCAGGGGGCCTTCGTCCAGACCTGGGACCTTCAGCTCTCGCCGCTCGCCCTCCGGAGTACCGACGCCTGCGTCTATGACGCGGCCAACCCTGAGGCGGTGCGCCGCCTGTCGGTCGATCTCGCCACTTTGTCGACCCTGCAGCTGACCTATCGCGGCACGGCGCCCGCCGGTTTCGACGGCATCACCGGCTGTCCGGTGGCGGAGCAGCGCCGCGACGGCCCCTTCGAGGTGGTCGCCAGCCATCCCTTGCCCCAGCCGGCGATCGCCGGCCCGGTCGCGCCCGGTGACGGCATCGGCAGCTGCGGCTTCCGCCTGCGGGCGGAGGATGCCTCGCTGCGCGCCGTCATGCTCGATCCCCGGACCCTCGCGCTGGAGATCGAGGATCCGGCGGCCAAGGGTGAGGGGGCCTTGCGCCTCGACCTCGGGCCGGACCGCACGTTCAGCCTGCCGGTCTGGGGCGGCGATCCGGTCGAAGGCATTACGGTCGAACGCGCGACGGGCAGGAACGAGCGCGGCCAGCCCGTCAGCCGCCTCCGCCTCCATTTCGCCGAAGCCCCCCGGGGCCTGGCCCTCGCCTATCTTCGCGCCGGCAAGCTGCTGCTCAGGACCGGGGCCGAGGACATCGACGCCCCGGCCCCCGTCGCCATCGCGACCACGTGTGCCGTTAAGGATAGGCGGCTGGACGTGACGGTCCTGCCCACCGGTCTCGTCGATTTGCCGCGCTGACTTATGAGGGGCTGGCCATCGGTTTTTCGGTCTCGACGATCTCCACGGTATGTCCTTCGGGATCGGTGACGACGGCGCGGCGGCCCCAAGGGGTGTCCGCCGCCGCTCTCACCATGCGGCCGCGACCGATGAGCACGTTCGTGCAGGCGGCGTCGAGGTCCGCGACGCCAAAGCCGATCCGGGTCGACGAAGTGCTGTCTGTGTCCGAGGCCCGGGGATAAATTTCGAAGACCGACGCGCCGACACGGCTCGCATAATGCTCAGGTCCATTGCCGTGGCGTTCGCATTCGAAGTGCAGGCCAAGCGCGGCATAGAAGCGGCTGAGTCCCTCGGGATCCCTCGCCTTGATGACGACGAGCATTTCCATCGGCTGTTCCTATACGTCAGCTTCTGAATCAGGCAGTGCTATCGGGATATCGAGGTCCGGGAACTTCGCCCGCACCTCGAGTTGGCCGCCCATCGCCTCGATCAGGGCCCGTATCGAGCCGAGGGTCGGGTTCGCCCGGCCTTCGAGACGGGACACATTGGCCTGTCCGATATGCAGTGCCGCGGCAATGTCCGCCTGGGTGCGACCGAGCAGCCGTCGGACCTGACCCATGCCCATGGGGGTCAGGACAGCACCAGAATTCCGATTACCGACAATCTGTTGAAGACGGCGCACGACGAGCCGGGCATCGCCATAGGTCTCGCTGGGGCGTTCACCATAGCCGGGCTCGCCGAGATAGACGCCATAACCCCGCCACGATGTCCAGGAGACCTGGGTCTCGGCGCCGTCCAGCTTGATGTCGAACCACCATTCGCCGTCATTCCGCGAGGGCTGATCGACGTTGACGGCCGCCCCCGGAAGGGCCTCCGCGACGAGAGCCGGGAAATCGATCGGGGTGGCTACATCTGCTTCCCGTCGATGCTCAGGCCGTCCCGACCTGGCTTGTTCAACAGACATGTACCCTTTAGCTCCTCGATACGGATGGCGCCATTGGCACCGATGTATGTGTTGTGCAGGACGCTTCTGTATCTCTTGATGTCGCTTCGTCCCGCCACGGCGCGCTCGCTGTCGGGCAATGGCGGATACATCCGCCCATCCGTTCGGGGCATTGCCGGATCGAAGGGGATATCCGTCATTTCGTCTTCGACCGCTTTCAGGATCTCGCCGAGGCGTGCCATGGCCTCTTCGGCTGTCGAGAACGGCTCCGCCGCATCGAGCCGACGCAGGAATTCGCCCAGCCGTACCGCCTTTCCGTCCACGACGAATTACCCTCGATGGATATTACATATGGGGAATATTAATAAAAGTACAAATATCAGTCCCTGCCGCCGTCGTAAGGTATGGGCACGTTTTCGGCCGAGGTGGCGCAGAATGACAAACAGGCCCCAAGTCGGTTGACTTGGGGCCTGTCTGAAGGGCAGGGGGCCGGATGTCGGCACCGCTGCGGAAGGGCGCGCGGCCTGTTCCGCTTACGCGGCGCGGGCCTGCTGGGTGCCCTGGCCGCCATAGGCGCGGTAGCCGCGGTTGAGGCGGAACAGGCGCTCCGGCGTGTCGCTCGACACCCGGCCGTCGTCCAGGCGATAGACGACGATATGGGCGATACGGCCGGCGTTACGGCCCTGCATGGTCGCGAAGTCGATCACGGTGCCCATCTGCTCGCCCCACAGACCGGGAACGGTGATGCGCTCGCCGACGCGGAAACCCCAATGTTCGTTGATCATCAGTAGTCCCTTTCCAGCCAGATGCGGGGTCAGATGCAGATCGTGTTCAGCGGCGCGAAGCCGTTGAAATTCACCGAGGAGTAGGAGGTCGTATAGGCACCGGTCGCCAGGATCTCGATCCTGTCGCCGATCTTCAGGTCCACCGGCAGTTCGTAATTGGCCTTCTCGTAGAGGATGTCGGCCGAATCGCAGGTCGGGCCGGCCAGGATCACGGGACCCGTGGCGCCGCCGTCATGCGGGGTGCACAGGCGATACTTGATCGCCTCGTCCATGGTCTCGGCCAGGCCGGAGAACTTGCCGACATCGAGATAGATCCAGCGCTTGTCTTCCGACTCGTCCTTCTTCGAGATCAGCACGACCTCGGTCTGCAGGATGCCGGCGTCGCCGGCCATGCTGCGGCCCGGCTCGATGATGATGTCGGGGATCGCATTGCCGAAATGGCGATAGATCGCGGCCATCACCGCCTCGGCATAGGCCTCGAGCGGGGGGACATCCGAACGGTACTTGGCCGGGAAGCCGCCACCGAGGTTGATCATGCGAAGTTCCACATCCCGCTCGCGCAGGATCGAGAACAGCTGGGCGACACCGCCGACCGCCTTGTCCCACTGGCCGAGGTCGGTCTGCTGCGAGCCGACATGGAACGAGATGCCATAGGGGTCGAGGCCATGCTCGCGCGCCTTCACCATCAGGTCGGCGGCCATTTCCGGGGCGCAGCCGAACTTGCGGGACAGCGGCCATTCGGCGCCGTCGCATTCGACGAGGACGCGGCAGAACACGCGCGAGCCGGGGGCGGAGCGGGCGATCTTCTCGAGCTCGGCCACGGAGTCGAAGGCGAAGAGCCGGACACCGAGGGCATAGGCCGTCGCGATGTCGGTTTCCTTCTTGATCGTGTTGCCGAAGGAGACATTGGCCGGATCGGCGCCCTGGGACAGCACGAGTTCGATCTCGCCGCGCGAGGCGGTGTCGAAGGACGAGCCGAGGCTGCGCAGACGGCCGACGACTTCCGGCATCGGGTTCGCCTTGACGGCATAGAAGATCTTCGCCGCCGGCAGAAGGTTGTGGAGGTTCAGGTAGTTATCTTCGATCACGTCGAGGTCGACCACCAGGCAGGGGGTGGCGGGGCGACGCTCGTCGAGGAAACGGCGAATCTTCTCGGTCATGTGAGTAGTCCCAGACGTGCCGCCGTGAGGGGCGGACGAGAAACAACGACAATTCGGGTGATGTTTGGGTCTAGGCGGTCACGGCCCATCGGGGCCGGTTGCCGGAAGTCAGTCCGGCGCCCGCATACTGGAGCGGACGCGGGCGCTGAAAGCGGCGGCGAAAACCTGCCGGCCTCCCATTACGGAAGCGTAGGCGGTTTCTCGAATGTGTCGGTGGGCAGTGCCAGCCTTCAGGCCTTCACGGTCCAACATGTTGGTTCCCTCTCGGGTTTCGGGACGAGCCCGGAATTCCAAAAAGGACGCCTAACGTCGTTGCTGTACCACCGTGGGCCAAGGGCACGTGCGGGTGCGTCTTGACCGGAGATATAGGGCAAAAATCCGGGGGTGCAAGCGGAAATTTATGACATTCGCCCCAGAGATCCCCCCCTGTGACCGCAATCACGCGGCAGGGCGGCAGGGGGTGCGAAAAGGGGCGGAAAACCAAGGGTTTACGCGGACCTGGCCCGGGTCGGCCCGACCCCGGCCGGTGGCGGCGGCGTCGCCATCACCCGTGAGATGCGCCGGGTTGTGGCCGGGGCGGCGTGATCGATTCGATCGCGATGCCCGAAATGCGGGACGCGAAGGCAAAAAAACACGGGCAGCGGCAAGGCGGCGCATCACGACTTGGCCTCAATCCCGCGTATAAGTCGTGTCATGAGACGCAAGAATTCGCCCCTTCGCCTTTTCCTTCATGTGCTTGCCCTTGCGCTGGCGCTGATGGCCTTGCCGCGCCTTGCCATGGCCCAGCCTGTCACCACGGAAAATGCCACGGCGGAACTGATCGCCGAAGGGCCGGCGGTGCCGGGGCGCACCCTGAGTGTCGCCCTGAAGCTGGTGGCGAAACCGGGCTGGCACACCTATTGGATCAACCCGGGCGATACCGGCCTTGCCACCACGATCGCCTGGTCCCTGCCCGCGGGCGTCTCGGCCGGGCCGATCGGCTGGCCCCGGCCCGAGGCGATCCCGGTCGGCCCCTTCATGAATTATGGTTTCGAGGGCGAGACCTGGCTGCTGACCGACGTGAGCGTGCCCGAAGGTTTCACGGGCCCGGTGCTTGAGGTGCGCGCCCGCGCGGACTGGCTGATCTGCGCCGAGATCTGCGTGCCGGAAGGCGCCGATCTTGCCCTGGCGGTGCCGGTCGCCGCCGCCTTCGCCGCCGATCCCCTGCATACCCTCGGTTTCGAGCAGGCGCGCGAGAAGCTCGCCCTGCCGTTGGCCGAGCCGGTGGTTGCCACGCGCGCGGGCGAGACGCTGGAAATTCTGCTGCCCGAGAGCATGAAGGTCACGACCGCGCGCTTCTTTCCCTATGACGGCGACAGTGTAATCGCCGCCGCCCCGCAGTCCTTCGAGGGCAATCGCCTGAGCGCGGTGCTGGAGAAGGACTTCAAGGGCACGCGGCTTTCGGGCGTTCTTGTCGTCGAGGGGGGCGGCTGGACCCGGTCCTATGTCGTCGATTCGGCCCTGGCCGGTCCGGTCGCCGCCCCGGCTGCCGCTACCACCTCCGTGCCGGCGCCGGATGCGCCGGATATCGGCATCCTGCTGGCGCTGGCCTTTGCCTTCATCGGGGGGCTGATCCTGAACCTGATGCCCTGCGTGCTGCCGGTGCTGTCGATCAAGATGCTGTCGATGGCGGGCAAGGGGCCGGGGCCGGTGGTGCGTCACCACGGCATCGCCTACACGTTCGGCGTCCTTGCCTGTTTCGCGCTGCTGGCGGGGGTGCTGCTCGGCCTGCGGGCCGGCGGCGAGCTGATCGGCTGGGGCTTCCAGCTGCAGTCGCCGGTCGTCGTCGCGCTGCTGGCTTATCTCTTCTTCGCCCTCGGCCTGTGGATGCTCGATGTCGTCACCTTCGGCAACCGCCTGATGGGCGCGGGCGAAGGGCTGGTGCGCCGGGGCGGCCTTGCCGGGAGCTTCGGCACCGGGCTTCTCGCCGCCGTCGTCGCGACCCCTTGCACGGCGCCCTTCATGGGCGCGGCTCTCGGCTTCGCCCTGACCCGCCCGTCCTATGAGGCTTTCGCCGTTTTCATGGCGCTCGGTCTTGGCCTGTCGTCGCCTTTCCTTCTGGTCAGCTTCGTGCCGGGTCTCGCCCGCCTGCTGCCGAAGCCCGGCGGCTGGATGGTGCGGCTGAAGAAGCTGCTGGCCTTCCCGCTCTTTGCCTCCACCGTGTGGCTGCTCTGGGTGCTGGCGGTGCAGGCGGGGCCGATGGGCGTGGCGGCCGGGGGCGCCGGGCTTTTGCTGATCGCCCTGGCGGCTTTCTTCATTCACGAGTTCGGCGGTATCGGCGGACGGCTGGTCGGCACGGCGGCGGTGATCGGGGCGATCTTCCTGGCGGTCATGCCGGGACAGGGGAGCACCGGCACGGGGCTCGCCGAACAGGCGGGGGCGGAAAGCTACAGCCCGGCGCGGCTGGCCGAATTGCGGGCGCGGGGCCAACCGGTCTTCGTCAATCTGACCGCGGCCTGGTGCATCACCTGCCTGGTCAACGAACAGGTGGCGCTGGAGCGGCCGGCGGTGAAGGACGCGCTGGCGAAGACCGGCACGGTCTACATGGTCGGCGACTGGACCAACCGGGATGGCACGATCACCCGCCTGCTGGCCGAGAACGGCCGCTCGGGCGTGCCGCTCTATCTCGTCTACCGGCCGGGGGCGGAGCGACCGGTGGTTCTGCCGCAGCTGCTGACCGAAGGTCTGGTGGTCGAGGCGCTGACCGGTCCCTAGGGTTTATCGTCGTCCCGGCGATGACCTTCGAGGCGTTTCTCGTCCAGGGTCTTCTGGGCCGTCTCGCGTTTCTTTTCGGCGCCGGTGCGGCCGAAGCGGGCGCGGTTCTCGGCCGCGAGGTTTTCCGCCTCGACCCGGGCCCTGGCCTTGCGGGCGCGGCGCAAATTGATGATGTCTGCCATGCGGCGGTTTCCGTCCTGCACTTGTGGCGGCTACAATGGCACGAGAATTGGACGGAGGCATGATTTGCGCAAGCTTCTGATCGGCGTGGGGGCGGCTGTCGGCGTCGTGGTCGGGCTCGGCTTCGCGGCGCCGCTGCTGGTCGACCTCAACGCTCAGAAGCCGCGAATCGCCGCCCTGATCGAGGAGGCGACGGGACACCGTGTCAGTCTAGGCGGCGATATCCGCTTTACCCTGCTGCCGGTGCCGGCGGTTTCGGTCCGCGACATCGTCGTCGAGGGCGATGCGGCCGATGCGCCCGATGTGGCGACGATCGCCGCCATCGACCTGCGGCTGAGCCTGCTGCCACTCCTTGGTGGAACCATCGATGTCGCCGAAATCCGCCTGGCGAAGCCGGCGTTGATCCTGGTCGAAGCCGCGCCCGCGGCCAAGGTGGCGGGGACGGCTGACATTGATGCCGGCGCCGGGCCGGGTGGAACCTCCCCCGGCATCGCCGTTCAGCGCGTGGTGATCGAGGACGGCAGTGTCGAATACCGGCCCCGCGAAGGCGACATCCAGCGTATCGAGACGATCGAGGCCAGCCTGTCCGCCCCCAGCCTGCAGGGACCCTTTACGGCACGGGGCGGCGCTTCCTATCGGGGGATGCCGGTCCTGCTCGATCTCGTGCTGGGGCGACTGACCTCGGGCGAGCCGATCGGCTTCGATGCGAAGCTGGGCCTGGCCGGGGCGGGGATCCATGCTTCCGGCAATCTTCTGCTCGGGCCGTCCGGGCCAAGCGTCGATGGCAAGGCGATCCTGACGATCGAGGACGCCGCCGCCGTCGCCGGCCTGACCGGCATCAGCCTGCCGATCGCCGGTGCCGTGTCGGTCGAGGGCCTGTTGAAGGCGACGGCGAAATCCGTCGTGCTCGATGATCTCGTCGTCGCGGTCGGCGAGGCACGGGGCTCGGGACGGATGTCCGTGCAACTGGGCGACACGCCCGCGATTTCCCTGAAGATGCGCCTGCCCCGGCTGGACGGCGATGCCCTTCATGCCGCCTTCGTCTCGGCCGGGGGCACCGGCAGCAAGCCGGCACCGATCCCGGCCGCGACGGCGGAGCCGGGGACGGTGCCCGCGGGCATCACGCTGCCCCAGCGCGTGACCGCCGATATCGATCTCGGTATCGACGCCGTTCAATACGCGGGTGCGGTCGTCCAGAAGATCGCGGTCGTCGCTTCCCTCGAAGGCGGACGGCTGACCTTGTCCAACGCCTCGGCCGTGTTGCCGGGGGGGACGGATTTCGGCCTGTCCGGCGCGGCGGCCAGTCGTGACGGGCGCTTGCGTTTCGAGGGCAGCGTCGACATGGCCTCGGACAATCCCCGGGCCCTGACCGATTGGCTGAAGATCACGCCGGATGGACTGCCGGCCGATCGCCTGACCCGTTTCGGCCTGACCGCCAGGCTGGTGACCGATGGCGTGGGCGGCACGCTCGGCAATCTGGTCGTCAAACTCGACGGCGCGACGGCGAAGGGGAGCGGGGGCTGGCAACCCGGACCGCGACCGGTGGCCATGCTCTCCCTCGATATCGACCGGCTCGATCTCGATGCCTATCGGGGCGCTGTGTCGGCGGTGCCGGCAACGGCGGAAGCGCCCTCCAATCCCCTGGCGCAGATCGGCGCCAGCACCCGTTCGCCCCTCGCTGATCTTGGTTTCGATGTCGCGCTGCGCCTTGCGGCCGCGAGTGTGACCTTCGACGGGCGCGAGGTGAAATCCGTGCTGCTCGACGGCACGGTTTCGCCCGAGGTGCTTCGCCTTGCCGAATTCACGGTCGGGGATTTCGCCGGTCTTGCCCTGTCCGCCAAGGGCAAGCTCGGTTTCGTCAAGGATGCGACGGAGGGGGATTTCGAGGCCCGGGTGACCGCGCCTTCGCCCGCGCCGCTGTTCGCGCTGGCAGGGGTGGCGCCGCCGGCGGATGTCGGGGATCTCGGGGCGCTGATCCTCGAGGCTCATGTGACCGGCAAGGCCGACAGCCCGATGGTCGACGCCAAGCTGGGGCTGGGCGAGACGCGGCTTGCCCTCGCCGGCTCCATCGGCCGGCTCGATGCGCTGGATTTCGATCTGAAGGGGGCGCTCAGCGCGCCGGAGCTGATCGCCGTCGCCCGCCAGTTCGGGCTGACGCCGGCCCCGGCCGGCCCCGTGCTCGGTCCGGTCGACCTGACGGTGTCCTTGCGGGGCGCGCCCCTCCATCCGGCCTTCGCCGTCAAGGGCAAGCTCGGCACGGCGGATCTCGAAGCGGCAGCCGATGTCGAGACCGAAGGCGGCTACAGGTTCACCGGCCGGCTGGACGGGGCCAACAGCGCCGGAATGCTGACCCGCCTTGGCGTGACGGGTCCGGTTTCCGGCCCGCTGAGGCTGGATATCGATGCGGTCGGCGCGATCGATCAGGTAAAGTTGAGCAGTTTCAAGCTGGTGCTGGGCGACAGCGATGTCTCGGCGCGGGGCACCTTGGGGCTGGGCGCGAGCCGCCGCTTCGACGGGCAGATCAGTTCGTCGCGGCTTTCCCTCGACCTGTTCGGTGGTGACGGCGGCGGGGGTTCGAAGCCCGGCGCCGGATCGAAGCCGGTGGCGCAGGCCACCCGGTGGTCGACGAAACCGGTCGATCTCGCGGCGCTTCGCCAGATCGAAGGGACGATCGATCTCTCGGCCGACCGCATCCAGTCGGGCCGTTTCGTCTTCACCGGGGTCAGTGCCCGGATCGATGCGGCCGCCGGGCGGATCGCCGTCTCCAGCCTCAAGGCTTCGGCCGAGCCGGGCAACCTGGAGGGCGGCCTCGTGCTCGATGGCTCGGGCGATACCCTCGCCCTGTCGGCCGAGGTGAAAGCCAATGGCTTCGATCTCGACCAGTTGACCGGGCGTAAAGGTTCCGAGCCGGGCCTGTCGGGTTCCATTGCGCTGGTGCTCGATATCGCCGGGCGGGGCCGCGGTCCGTTTGAAGTCGTGTCCAGCCTGGCCGGCAAGGGCACCGTCGTCGCCACCAAGGGCAAACTTCAGGGCATCGATCTGAAGGCGCTGTCGGATGGGCTCTCGACGGTCAATCAGCCGGGGGACATCATCGGCCGGGTTTCGCGGGCGATCAAATCCGGCAGCACCGATTATCGCCAGATCGCCACCGGCCTCGTGATCGACAAGGGTGTCGTCAGGCTCGACGGTCTGGTCTCCGACATGGATGGCGCCAGCCTCGGCGGCGATGGCACGGTGGATCTTCCGGCCTGGGCGACCAAGGTGCGTCTCGCGCTGAAACTGGTCGCGCCGGCCGATCTGCCGGCCCTCGGCATCGATCTGACCGGGCCGCCGGACGATCCGCAGGCCACCGTGCGCAGCCGCGATATCGAGAGTTACTATGTGCAGAAGTTCATCGGCTCGAAGCTGCCCGGGCTTTCGGGGGGTGGCGCAGGCGGCGGCTCGGGCAAGGCGATCGTCGATCAGTTGCTGAAGGGCCTGGGGGGCAACTGATGGCCGGCCTGCTGACCGTCCGACATGTCACCCGTTACACCTATGCCTCGGAGGTGAGGTTCGGCCCGCATCGCCTGATGCTGCGTCCACGCGACAGCCACGACCTGCGCCTGGTCGAGGCCACCCTCAGCATCTCGCCGACGGCGGATCTTCGCTGGATTCATGATGTCTTCGGCAATTCGATCGCCATCGCGGACTTCCCGGATGAAGCCAGCGAACTGGTGATCGAAAGCACGCTGCGACTGAAGCGCTATCCCTATGTGCCGCCCAGCATGGATATCGATGAAGACGCGGCGACCTATCCCTTCATCTATGCCCCGGACGATCGCCGCGATCTCGGCCCCTTGCGCGAGAACCATTATCCCGATCCCCGGGGCCGGCTGGCCGAATGGGCCGCCGGCTTCGTCATGGCCAAGGGCACGGACACGCTGGCACTGCTCGAGGACATGAACCTCGGCATCCATCAGGGCTTCGTCTACATGCCGAGGGAAGAGGAGGGGACGCAGAGCCCGGTCGAGACCCTCGAGCGCGGCAGCGGCACCTGCCGCGACCTCGCGCTTCTGTTCATCGAGACGGCGCGCCATCTTGGCATCGGGGCGCGCTTCGTCTCGGGATATCTCTATGATCCCGCCCTTGACGATGGCGAGGGCGGCGAGCCGGTGCAGGGCGCCGGCGCCACCCACGCCTGGGCCGAGGTCTTTCTGCCGGGCGCCGGCTGGATCGAATACGACCCGACCAACGGACTTATCGGCAGCGAGGCCCTGATCCGCGTCGCCGTCACCCGCGACCCATCACAGGCAGCCCCGGTCTCGGGCAGTTTCACCGGCGATACCGGCGACTACCTCGGCATGGAGGTCGAGGTTTCGGTGTTGATGGGCGAAAGCGGCGACTGACCGAATGGCCGGCAGGCCGACCCGTCGCGCCTCAGTCTTCCTTGGGCGGTGGCAGTTTGCCCGCCCGCGCCGCCGCCAGCAGGAATTGGCGGATGGCGCTGGACAGGTTGCTGTCGGGATCGCGGCCGGCGTCGATCTCGGTCACGAGCGCGTTGATCGTCACGCCCTGCTGCCGGGCGCAATCGGACAGGGCTGCCCAGAAACTATCTTCCAGGCTGACCGACGTGCGATGGCCGGCGATCTCGATCGAGCGCTTTTGCATGGTGCTCCTCTAGGGTTTGTCGGGGCCGAGCATCTGGCGGGGATCGACCAGCGCGTCGAACCGTGCCGCGTCGATCAGGCCGAGGTCGAGCGCGGCCTCGCGCAGGGTCTGGTCGTGGTGATGGGCGTGTTTGGCGATCTTCGCCGCGTTGTCGTAACCGATCTCGGGGGCGAGAGCGGTCACCAGCATCAGCGAGCGGCGAACCGACTCGTCGAGTTTCGCCTCGTTGGCGATGGCGCCGGTCACGCAACGGTCGGCGAACGACCGCGCCGCGTCGCCGAGCAGGGCGATCGACTGCAGCAGGGCCGCGCCGATCACCGGCTTGAAGACATTCAGTTCGAAATGGCCCTGGGTCGCGGCGAAGGCGACGGTCGCGTGATTGCCGACGACCCGGGTCGCGACCATGGTCAGGGCTTCCGCCTGGGTCGGATTCACCTTGCCCGGCATGATCGACGAGCCCGGCTCGTTCTCGGGCAGGGACAATTCGCCAAGGCCGGAACGCGGGCCGGAGCCCATCAGGCGGATGTCGCTGGCGATCTTGAAACAGGCGATGGCGGCAACCTCGACCGCGCCCGACAGCGCCGCCGCCGGCTCGTGTCCGGCGAGGGCGGCGAATTTATTGGCGGCGGAGCGGAAGGGAATGCCGGTCAGTTCCGCCAGTTCGGCCGCGACCCTCTCGGCGAAACCGGCGGCGGCGTTCAGGCCGGTGCCGACCGCGGTTCCGCCCTGCGCGAGGTCGAGCACGCCGTCCAGCGCGTGTTCGATTCCCTTGATCGCGAAGGCGAGTTGCGCGGCATAGCCGCCGAACTCCTGGCCCAGCGTGAGGGGGACCGCGTCCTGCAGGTGGGTGCGGCCCATCTTGACGAGATGCGCCCATTCGCCGGCCTTCAGCAGCAGCGCCTCATGCAGGTGGCGAAGCCCGGGGAGAAGGCGGTGCGTCACTTCCCCGGCGACGGCGACATGGATCGCGGTCGGGAAACTGTCGTTCGAGGACTGGCCGTGGTTGACATGGTCGTTGGGGTGCACCGGCGTCTTCGAGCCGCGCACCCCGCCGAGCGCGTCGATCGCGAGGTTCGAGATCACCTCGTTCACATTCATGTTCGACTGGGTCCCGGATCCGGTCTGCCAGATCACCAGGGGGAATTCGGCCTCGTGCCGGCCCTCGGCCACATCCCGCGCGGCGGCGGCGATGGCGGCGGCGATTTCGGCCGGGATCTTGCCGGTGGCGCCATTGACCCGCGCCGCCGCCAGTTTCACCAGGGCAAGGCCGCGAATGATCGCCGCCGGCATCCGTTCCGCCGGACCGCCGATGGGAAAATTCTCCAGGCTGCGCTGGGTGTTGGCACCCCAGAGGCGATCGGCCGGCACCTCGATGGGGCCGAAGCTGTCGCGCTCGATGCGGGTATTGCCCATCTGCTCCTCCATATGGACGGTCTCATGGTAACGGTATTCGGCGACTGTTCCGTGTCAGTCCACCTTCAACGGGGTGGCGATCAACGACAAGGTGGGGATGATGGCCCGGCATGTGCAGATCGTCTTGTCCAATCCCGCGAGCCCCGATCGGGACGGCGAATACAACGACTGGTACGACAACCAGCATATCCCCGACCTGATGCGTCTGCCCGGATTCGTGGGCGCCCGGCGTTATCGCGTCGCGCTGCCTTTCCGGGGCCAGGTGCCCTGGCGCTATGCCGTGGTCTATGATCTCGAGGCCGATGACCTCGGCGAGGTGCTGGGCGAACTCGTCGCCAGCCATTCGGACGGCCGCATCGCGGTCAGCGACGTGCTGGACAGCGCCAGCCTGACCGCCCTGGTGTTCAGTCCGATCGGCTCCTGGCAGGGCCTAGCCGGGCATCGCCGCCAGATCTTCCTCGCCCTCTCGAAACCATCGGACGGGCAGGAAGCGGCGTTCAACGCCTGGTACGACGGCACCCATGTGCCCGAGGTGACCGCGATCCCCGGCATTTTCGGTGCCCAGCGCTATCGCCTCGTCATGCCTTTTCTGGATCCCCTGGGGGAGGGACAAGGCTATCTCGCCCTCTACGATGTCGATTGCGACGATCTGGTCGCCCTCGCCGGCGAGGTGCGCCAGCGGGCGCGCGATGGCCGGACCCATATGTCCGATGCCATCGACATCGCCAGCCTGACCGCCTTCTTCCTCGAGCCGCTGGGGCCGGCGGCGACGCGGTGAAGCCGTCGCCGTCAGGGCGATGGCGGGCGGCCGAACAGGTTGAAGAGATGAAGCGCCAGCTCGATCTGCAGCCGGCGCTCCCCCACCGGATGGCCGAGGGTGGCCTCGATCTGCTCCAGCCGGTATCGGATCGTGTTGTGGTGAAGGCCGAGGGCCGCCGCCGCCGAGCGGAAATTGCAATTGGCGGCGTAAAAGGCGGCCAGCGTCTCGCGGTTGCGCCGGGCGGCGGCCCCCATGGCGGCCAGGGGGCCGAGCTCGTCGCCGACGAAGGCATCGAGCCGCGCGGGATCGGTGGCGCAGAGCGCGGCCATCGACGCCATGTCGAAGGAGACCACGGTAT
>NZ_JBAQRT010000286.1:0-9549 GCF_049306435.1 Zavarzinia sp. | reverse complement strand
GGCCAATACCGCGCCGGCCGAGGTCGTCGCCAGGGGCGCCGCGCTCTTCGCCCAATACTGCATGGTCTGCCATGGCGCCGGCGCGGTCTCGGGCGGCGTGCTGCCCGATCTTCGCCACTCCGGCCCGGTCATCCATCAGGCCTGGAAGGAAATCGTGCTCGGCGGCATGTTGAAGGACAATGGCATGGTCTCCTTCGCCGATGTCCTGAAGGACGAGGATGCGGACGCGATCCATGCCTATGTGATCTCGCGCGCCCATGAAGGCGACGTGCCCGGCACGCCCGCGAAGTAACGTGACGGGCCGGCCGCGGGCGATCGCGGCCGGCCTATCGTCTTCGATTGAACCATGGCATTCGTCGCCCCGGCGAAGGCCGGGGCCTTTCGACGAAAGAGGCGCCCGTGCCGGCCCGAGATGCCGGCCTTCGCCGGCATGACGAGAGGGGTTATGGCGCTTCCGTCATGCGGAGAGCCGCCCTAGAGTTTTGCGATGGCCCCGGTCACGCAGTCGATGCCGAGGGCATAGACCCTGTCCTGCCAGTCGGCTTCCCCGGGGGCGAAGGCATCCTTCAGCCGGGCCTTGATGGCCGCCGCCCCGCCGCTGTCCAGCCGGCCCGACTGGTGCAGCCAATTGTCGTCCCGCAGGGCGGCGATCACCGTCTGGCCGTCGCGGGCGCCGACCTCGAGGGCGACGAAGGTGAGATGGGCCGGCCGGGTCAGCGCCGCCAGGCCTTCGTCCAGCGATCCGGTCAGATGGGCCGAGAGGGATTCGCCGGTCAGGGTCGATTTCACCGTGTCGCCGAACAGATGGATCGCCCGTTCGTGGTCGGCGCTGTTCGGGGCGGCGATGGTGATCAATTCGCCGGTGCCATAGGCGCCGAGGCCGGAATGGAAATCGACGACGGCGACATGCTCCGCTCCCGAAAGATGGGCGGCGGCGACATCCGCCATCCGGCGGCGCGCCCAGGTCGGGCCGAAACCGCCGAAATAGAGCCCATCGGCGAAATGATACTGGCCGCGCGTCACCGCCGCCTGCAGGGCGGCGAAACCATTGCTGAGGGCGAAATGGCGCAGGGCGGCGTCGGCGGCGGCGAGGCTGGCCGGCTCCAGGCTTTCGGGCAGCAGGGCGTCGGCGATCCGCTCGTAATCCTGGTGGTGGGGGCGGGGGGCGGAGAAATCGATCCAGTTACGGTTCAGGTCGACATTTTCCTCGGTCACCCGCCGGGTCCAGGCGAAGCCCCAGGGGTTGACGCCATGAACCATCACGACGGCGACTCCGCGCGGCAGATGGTCGAGATGGCCGTCCGCGATCAGGCCATGGATCACGGCCGCCCCGAAATAGCCTTCAACGCCATGGGTGCCCGCCAGCAGCAGCAGGCGGCGGGGCGCGTCCGCCGGCCCGACCCGGACCACGTCGAGGGCGATCGGCTCGCCCGAGGGGCCGCGCAAGGGATGGCGATGGCTTTCGACCGTCAGGCCCCGCGCGGCGCAGGCCTCGACCAGCCGGCGCCGGGCGGTGGCGTAGTCGGCGCTGAAATGATGCTGGCCAGACCGCATGTCGTCCCTTTCAGCCCCAGAGCGCCGGTGAGGGGGGCTGGATCATCGCGCCCTCGAAGGCCAGCGCCGGCTCCCGGTCGCGGTCGAGCAGCAGCGGCCCGTCGAGATCGACGAAATCGGCCCGTCCCGCCAGGAGCAGCGCCGGCGCCATCGCCAGCGAGGTGCCGACCATGCAGCCGACCATCAGCCCGAGGCCCAGCGCCCGCGCCGCGTCGGCGAGGACGAGGGCTTCGGTCAGGCCCCCGGTCTTGTCCAGTTTGACGTTCACATGGGAATAAAGCCCGACCAGGCGTGGAAGATCCGCCGCCGTGTGACAGGATTCGTCGGCACACAGCGGAATCGGGCAGTCGATCCCTTGCAGGGCCTCGTCCGCCCCGGCGGGCAGGGGTTGTTCGATCAGCACGACGCCAAGACCGGCCAAGGCGCGGGCGAGGGGCAGGACATCCGCCGCCGCCCAGGCTTCATTGGCATCGACGATCAGCCGCGCGCCGGGCACGGCGGCGTGAACGGCGGCAACCCGGTCCAGGTCGGCGCCGTCCCCGCCCAGTTTCAGTTTCAGCAGGGGCTTGTCGGCGGCGCGCGCCGCGTCGGCCATCGCGCCGGCGTCATCGAGGCTGAGGGTATAGGCGGTCAGGACCGGCCGGGGCGGGGCCAGGCCGGCGAGGGCGGCGACGCTTGTGCCGGCCCGTTTGGCTTCGAGATCCCACAGCGCGCAGTCGATGGCATTGCGCGCGGCGCCCGCCGGCATCAGGGACGACAGGTCGCCGCGGCCGACGCCTTGCGCGAGGTGAGGGCGTAAAGCCTCGAGGGTGGCGACGACGCTTTCAAGCGTTTCGCCATAGCGGCGATAGGGCACGCATTCGCCGCGCCCCCGGAAACCGCCCGATTCGATCGAGACGACGACGACCTCCGCCTCGGTCTTGGCCCCGCGCGAAATGCGGAACACGCCCCTGATGGGCCAGCTTTCAACCGAGACGGACAGATTCATGGGGGTAGACTCCGGACCGCGAACGGCCGGAGCTTACCCCCTGAAAGTTACTTCGTCGCTTCTTCCAGATAGGCGATGACGTCGTCGCGCTCGTCTTCCTTCTTCAGACCGACGAAAGCCATCTTGGTGCCCGGCACCAGCGCCTTCGGATCGGCGAGATAGGTGTGCAGGGTCTCGGACGACCAGGTGATGCCGGCGCCGGCCATGGCCTTCGAGAAGGTAAAGCCCTCGAGCGTGCCGGCGGTGCGGCCGAACAGACCGTGCAGGTTGGGGCCGACCCGGTTCGGGCCACCGGCCTCGACCGTGTGGCAGGTCGCGCATTTCTTGAAGACGACGGCACCCTTGGCGGCGTCGCCGGCCGAGGCCGAGGCCGTGCCGATGGCAAGGGCGAAAAAAGCAAGGGCAGTGACCCGGATCATTTGCATGATGTTAAGTCCGATCGCGATATTGTCGGCATGGCCGGTGATGGTTCACAATAAATGATCTTACGCCATATTGGCGTCCATGCGTCATGCCGCCGCCCTATCCTTTCGGGGGAAGGGCATGTGTCACCTCCATCAGGGAGTGTCCGCCTTGACCGATCAGTATCTGACCGTATCGGATCTCCAGGCCCTGCTTGCCGACCCTTCGCCTGAACATCAGGCGGAAGCCGCGGCGAAGGTGGCCCAGGCCTGGCGCCAGGGCACGCTCGATCCGATGGCGCGCGAAGCGGCGGAAACGCTGTTCCGCACCATTGCCCGCCGCGCCACCGTCGCGGTGCGCGCCGCCCTCGCCGAGGCGATGAAGGATGCGGATACCTTGCCGCATGACGTCGCCATCAAGCTGGCGTCCGACGTCGATCATGTCGCCTTGCCGATTCTCGAAGCCTCGAGCGTGCTGACCGACGAGGATCTGGCCGGTCTTGTCGGCATGGTCTCGGCCGCGGGCATGAGCGTGATCGCCGGCCGGCCGGCGCTTTCCGAAACCGTCGCCGGTGCCCTGATCGAACGCGGCAATGAAGCCGCGATCGCCCGCCTCATGGGCAATCCGACGGCGCAGATCAGCGAGGAAGCCCTGCAGGTCGCCGCCGACCGTCATGGCCATTCGGCCGCCGTGGCGGAGCCGATGGCGGGGCGGACCGGCCTGCCGGCCCGGGTCGCGGCCCGGCTGATGTCCGTCGTCGCCGAGCAGTTGCAGCGCCACCTGCTGGGGCGCGACGCGATCGATCCCGATCTTCTGTCCGATCTCATCCTGCAGGGCCGCGAGCGGGCGACCCTCGTCCTTGCCCATGGCGTCGGCCCGGATCTCGAAGGCTTCATTTCCGATCTGAACCGCAGTGGCCGGCTGACGCCGACCCTCGTGTTGCGCTCGCTGTTGACCGGCGACTATCTGTTCTTCGAGACGGCCCTCGCGAGCCGCGCCGGCATTCCGGCGGCCAATGCGGCGATGCTGGTGCGCGATCCGGGCGGCAGCGGCCTGACACGCCTGTTCGCCGTCGCCGGTATGCCCGAGTCGCAGCTGGCGCTTGCCCGGGTCGCGCTGTTCGCGGCCGAGGAGACCGAGTTGCGCGATGCCCCCGATGCCCGAAACCAGTATCGCTCGCTCGTGATCGAGCGAATTCTGACCGGTTTCGGCGACAGGGTCGACACCGCCAGCGTTGACTATATGATCACCAAGATCGGCCATGGGTCGCCGGTGGCCTCCGCCGCCGCGCCTTGAGCCCCCTGTCGAGAGAGTAACGGTCGGTAAACATGGCATCGCCCACTGCTGCGGCCGCCTCGGGTCTGCTGCGTTTCAACGAGGACGGCGGCCGGCTGCGGGTGGAGCTTCTCGGCCGCTGGGTCGTCGCCAATGCCGAGGTCCTGGACCGGCTGCTGGGTGCGATGCCGGCGCCGGACGGACGCGAACTCGACATCGACTTCACGGCGATCGAGGCGGTCGACACGGTCGGCGCGTGGCTGGTGCATCGCACGGCGGCGCGCTGGCAGGCGGCGGGCGGCCAGGCGGCGATCCGCGGCGCGAGCCCTGAATACGAGGTCCTGCTCGGCCAGGTGGCCAAGGCGGATCGCCCGGCCCCGCCCAAGCCGAAGAAACTCGGCCCTTTCGCCGCCATGCTCGACCGGCTCGGCCGCCGGGTCGTCTATATCTGGGACGACATGCTGCGCCTCATCTCGTTTCTGGGCGAGACCGTGGCGGCGATGTGCCGCCTTGCCTTCGTGCATCCCGGGCGCTTCCGCCTGACCTCGACCTTTGCCCAGGCGCAGGCCGTCGGCATCGAGGCGATGCCCATCGTCGGGCTGATTTCCTTCCTGATCGGCGTCGTCATCTCCTATCAGGGCGTCGATCAGCTCGCGATGTTCGGCGCCCAGATCTTCGTCGTGAACCTTGTCGCCATTTCGGTGCTGCGCGAACTCGGCATCCTGCTGACCGCGATCGTCATCGCGGGCCGGTCCGGCTCGTCCTTCACGGCGCAGATCGGCGCGATGAAGCTGAACGAGGAAGTGGATGCCATGCGCACCCTCGGCCTCGATCCCATCGAGGTGCTGGTGGTGCCGCGCGTGGTCGCTCTCATGGTCATGCTGCCCTGTCTCGCCGTTTTCGCCGATTTCATGGGATTGCTCGGCGGGATGCTGATGTCCTGGGTCACGCTTGGCATTTCGCCCGACGTCTTCATGAACCGCCTCGCGGCCGCCGTGACCTGGAAGACCTATTTCGTCGGCGTGGTGAAGGCGCCCTTCTTCGCCGTCACCATCGCCGTGGTCGGCTGCCTCGAGGGCCTGCGGGTCGAGGGCAGTTCCGAATCGGTCGGCCGGCGCACCACCCAGTCGGTGGTGAAGGGCATTTTCCTCGTCATCGTGCTCGACGCCGCCTTTTCCATCTTCTTCGCGACGATCGGAATCTGACGTGGATACCGGCGGACAGGACCATCCCATCATCCGGCTGCGCGGCATCCGCAATGCCTTCGGCGCGCAGGTCATCCACGACAAGCTCGATCTCGACGTGCGGCGCGGCGAGATCATCGCCCTTGTCGGCGGCTCGGGCACCGGCAAGTCGGTGCTGCTGCGGACGATCGTCGGCCTCAACCGTCCCGCCGCCGGCTCGATCGAGGTGTTCGGCCAGGACATCATGCATCTGCCCAAGGTGGAGCGGCGCCTGGTCGAGCAGCGCTGGGGCATCCTGTTCCAGAACGGCGCCCTGTTCTCGTCGCTCACCGTCGCCCAGAACATCCAGGTGCCGCTGAAGGAACATCTCGGACTCAAGGGGCCGATGCTGGAAGAGATCGCCGCGCTCAAGATCGCGCTCGCCGGCCTGCCGCCGGAAGCCGGGGCGAAATATCCGTCCGAACTGTCGGGCGGCATGAAGAAGCGCGCGGGCCTCGCCCGGGCTCTCGCCCTCGATCCCGAGATCGTCTTCCTCGACGAGCCGACGGCGGGTCTCGATCCGATCGGCGCCGCCGCCTTCGACCAGTTGATCGCCGATCTTCGCGACACGGTCGGCTTCACCGTCTTCCTCGTCACCCATGACCTCGACACGCTGGCGACCGTCTGCGACCGCATCGCCGTCCTTGGCGAAAAGCGTGTTATGGTCGTCGGAACGATGAACGACATGCTCGAACAGACAGATCCGTGGATCGTAGAGTATTTCCACGGGCCGCGGGGGCGTGCGGCACTCGACGCCAAGGCGCGCGCCGACGCGCGCCGCCGCGACTGACGGAGTGCGCTTGAATGGAAACCCGTGCCAATTACCTCTTTATCGGCACCCTGACCCTTGCCCTGCTGATCGCCGGCTTCGCCTTTGCCCTGTGGCTGGCGGGGGCGGGACGGGCGCCGGCTTTCGACCGTTACCTGATCTATTTCTCGGGCGCGATCGATGGCCTCGGTGAGGGGTCGGATGTCCGCTACAACGGCATCAAGGTCGGTGCCGTCGGCAAGATCACCCTCGACAAGGACGACCCCAGCCGGGTCAAGGTCGAGATCGAGGTGGCCAGCGGCACGCCCGTCCGCAAGGACACGGTGGCCAAGCTGGAATCCCAGGGCATCACCGGCGTCGCCTATGTCCAGATGACGGCGGGGACGGGCGCCAGCCCCCTGCTCGAGCCGGGGCCGGGCGGTCAGCCGCCGATCATCCCCAGTCGCGCGGGCGGCCTTGCCCAGGTCATCGCGACCTTGCCCGAGGTCCTGCGCAACAGCGCGGAAATCCTCGATCAGGCCAAGAATTTCGTCGGTCCCGAGAACCAGGCGGCGGTCGCCCGCGTCCTCGCCAATGTCGAGACGGTGACGGCGGCGATCGCCGGCAAGTCGGACGAGATCCAGCAGATCATCGACAATGTGAACACGGTTTCGGCCTCGATCGCCGACGCGGCGCGGGCGATTTCCGGCATCACCGTCGACGCAAGGGCGGCGATGGAAAAAATCGGTGCCTTCGCCGCCGCCCTCAACGACCTCGTCGTCAGCAATCGCCGCTCGATCGACGAATTCGCCGCCGAGGGTCTGACCCAGTTCGCCAAATTCATCACCGAAGCCCGCCGCCTCGTCGGCACCCTCGAGCGGGTGGCGGAGCGGCTGGAAAGCGATCCCTCGCGCTTCATTCTCGGAACCCAGCGGCCGGAGTATGCCCCCCGATGACCCAGACCTTCTCGGCCGGCCGCCGACGTTTCCTGACCGGGGCCGCGATCGGCGCTTCGGGCCTCGCCCTTGGCGGCTGCGGCAGTCTGTTCAAGGCCGCGACCACGACGCCCAGCCTCTTCACGCTGGTCTCGGCCACCGGCTTCGCCGCCGGGCCGCAGGTGCCCTGGCAACTCGTCGTGGAGGAGCCGCTGGCGTCGCGGGCGATCGATACCGATTACATCGCCCTGATGCCCTCGACGACCGAGGTGAAATATTTCGACAATGCGCGCTGGGCCGAGCGGGCGCCGCGCATGGTCCAGACCCTGCTGGTCGAATCCTTCGAGAACAGCGGCCGCATCGTCGCCGTGGGGCGTCAGGCGGTGGGCCTGCGCGCCGACTATAATTTCGTCTCGGAGTTGCGGGAATTCCAGGCGGAATACCGCAACGGCCTCGGCAAGCCGCCGGTGATCCGGGTGCGTCTCAGCGTGAAGATGATCCTGCAGCCGCAGCAGATCATCGTCGCCGCCCGCTCCTTCGAGGTCAGCCGGACCCTGACCACCAACGACATGGCCGCGATCATCGCCGGCTTCAACGATGCCCTCGGCGATACCATGCATCAGGCGGTCGACTGGGCGCTGGCGCAGAAGAATACAAATACCGGCAAGTTGCTCTGATCAGTCGCAGGGCGGATACATGCCCTTGCCGATGGCGCGCGCCCGGCCTTCGATCCGCGTGGCGTAGCGATTGACATAGGCCGAAGGTTTCGCGGCTGAAAAGCGGATCGGGTTGGGCAGCACGGCGGCCAGGAGCGCCGCCTGACGGGCGGTCAGCGCGGCCGCCGAGGTGCCGAAATGATGCCGCGCCGCCGCCTCGACGCCATAGATGCCGGGGCCGAATTCGACCGAGTTCAGATAGACCTCGAGAATGCGGCGCTTGCCCCAGACCGTTTCGATCAGGACGGTGAAGCCCGCCTCCAGTCCCTTGCGGATCCACGACCGGCCGGGCCAGAGAAAGACATTCTTCGCCGTCTGCTGGCTGATGGTCGAGCCGCCGCGCAGGCGCGCGCCGTCGTCGGCGGCATCGAGCGCATCGTTGATCGCCTCCCAGTCGAAGCCGAAATGGTCGCAGAACTTGCCATCCTCGGCCGCGATCGCCGAGCGGGCCATGACGGGCGCGATCTCGTCGTAAGACACCCAGTCATGGGACAGGCCATGGCCCTCGACGAGGCGGATCAGCATCAGCGGCGTGACCGGCACCGGCAGGACCCGAAAGACGAGGACCATGAACAGCGGCAGGACCACGAACAGCAGGCCGGCCGCGGTCAGCAGCCGGCGCCACCACGGACCCCGGGTCAGAAAGGCCCGCAGGCGCCGCACGCCTTACCTGTCCCGCCCCAGCGCCGCCGCCAGCAGGCGATGCAGCTTGCCGATATCCGACGAGCGCAGCGCGGCCGCCAGCACATCCTCGTCGTCGGCATCGGTCGCGAGGCGCATCAATTCGTCGAACTGGCGCATGTAGCGATCGACATAGGTGCGGAATTCACCGTCGTCGCGGTATTTCGCGGCGATGCTCTCGTGGCCGTCGCGGTTGCGCTGGCCCAGCAGGCGGCGGGTGAACACACCCTTCTCGCCGCCGAGGTAACGGCGCCAGACATCGTCCGGCAGGTCGCCGTCTTCCATCGCCCGGGCCAGATCGACCGACAGGCCGTTCAGCCCCTCGACCACCGCGGCCGACGCCTTGACGGCGGTCTGCCGGCGCTGGTGCCGGTCGGTGTTGTCGAGGGCCTGACGCCGAAGCTCGATCTCGGCCGCGGTCTCGCCCAGCGTATCCACTTCGGCGGCCAGGGCTTTCACCAGATCGCCCATCAGGCGCCGCGCCTCGTCGGCCCGGCCCGACAGGACCTGCGTCTCGGCCGACAGGTTGCGGGCGATCAGGCCGAGCGAGGTCGCCGTCTCGTCCGCCAGCGCCTTCAGTTCCGAGCCGCGTTTGGTCGCCATGACGATGGCGGTTTCCAGTTCCTCCCGGCTCTTGGCCGAGGATTCGACCATGGCCTGACGCTCGACCGAAATGGCGCTGCCCATCTCGCGCAGCCGCGCGATGGAATCGGCGGCCTGGGCGGCCAGCGAGCTGTCGTCCCGCTCCAGCGTCTCGATCAGCAGGTTCAGATTGCCGACCGCGGTCTGGGTCGCGGCATCCAGCCGGCCCGCGAAGGCGCCGAGCGCCTGTTCCGCTTCCTTGACCTGCTGGCGGGCGGTCAGGATGCGCTCGTCGATCGCCCGGCCGATGCCGTCCAGGGTCTGGCCGGCCTTGCCGGTTTCGACCGTCGCGCGGTCGCCGATCGCGGTGATCGCGTCGCCCTGGCGGTGCATGGCGCCGACCGCGGCATCGATGCGCGCGCTGGCCCGCTCGGCGGCGGATTCG
>NZ_JBAQRT010000285.1:0-1581 GCF_049306435.1 Zavarzinia sp. | reverse complement strand
GGCGGGACCGGCGCGGGGGCCTCGGTCGTCGTCGTGCCGGCGGCGGCATCCTTCCGCGCGGCCGGCGCGGTCAGATCCAGCAGCATCCCGGTGAGGATCGCGCTCGGATCGGTCAGCGCGGCATCGCCGGCCAGTTTGTCGGCGACCTCCTGGTCGGCGCCGTCTCCGATTGCCCGCTCGGCCCGGTCGCCCTTGTCCCCGGTGGTGTCGTCCGCTGTCGTGCCGGTAGCCGCCGCGCCGGTGGCCGCCGTGTTGGTGGCCGCGTCGGTCGCGCTGGCGGCGGTGTCTTCGGTGCCGGCCCGCGGGGCCGGATCCTTGCCTTCGCGGACCGCCGATTTTTCGGCCGGGTCCGACGTGTTCGGCGCGGCCTGCTGGTCGAGCAGGGCCGCGAAGCCGTCGTCGGCGCCCGAACTGGCGGCGGGGGCGCTGGTCCGGGGCGGCGGGGACAGGGCGGCTGACAGGCTGGCGGTTTCCATGACGGCTTCCGGTGAAGATCTCGCCCTGCCCTTGCAGGGAGCGGGCCAGCCGGAACAGGCCCGGAAACCGGGGCTTTCACGGCAGGGGGCGCGGCGGCGGCCGTTGCAACCCGGCAATTCCTTCCCGTCGCTTGTCCCTTTCTGCCGGGCCGACTATGGTCCCCGTCATGATCGAAACCCTCGATATCGACCGGCTGCTGCGCCCCTCCCCCGATGACGACCTGTCGCCGGGCGCGCGGATCGTCGTCGCCATGTCGGGCGGCGTCGACAGTTCGGTGACGGCGGCCCTGATGAAGGCGCGCGGTTATGATGTCGTCGGCATCACGCTGCAGCTTTATGACCAGGGCGCGGCGGCCGGACGCAAGGGCGCCTGCTGCGCCGGGCTCGACATCCGCGATGCCCGCCGCGTGGCCGAGGCGATCGGCATTCCCCATTTCGTGCTCGATTACGAACAGGCCTTCCGGGCCAATGTGATCGAGCCTTTCGTCGATGCTTATCTGGCCGGGGAAACCCCGGTGCCTTGCGTCCGCTGCAACCAGACGGTCAAGTTCCGCGACCTGCTGGGCGCCGCCCGCGACCTGGGCGCCGAGGCGATGGCGACCGGTCACTACGTCCGCCGGGTGAAGGGGCCGGAAGGCGCCGAGCTGCACCGTGGCCGCGACGCTAACCGGGACCAGAGCTATTTCCTCTTCGCGACGACGAAGCCGGAACTCGAGTTCCTGCGCTTTCCCCTGGGCGACATGGAAAAGCCCCTGGTGCGGGCGCTGGCCGGCCATTTCGGCCTGTCGGTCGCGGAAAAGCCCGACAGTCAGGACATCTGCTTCGTGCCGTCGGGCAAATATGCCGCCGTCGTCGAGAAGCTGCGCCCGGGCGCGGCGGACCCCGGCGACATCGTCGACATGGAGGGCCGGGTGCTGGGCCGCCATCAGGGCGTGATTTCCTATACCGTCGGTCAGCGCAAGGGCCTCGGCATCGGCGGCGGCGCGATGCCCGAGAATGCCCCGCTCTATGTCGTCCGGCTGGAGCCCGAGACCCGGCGCGTCATCGTCGGCCCGCGCGAGGCGCTGGCCCGGCGCGAGATCGGCGTCGGCGAGCTCAACTGGAT
>NZ_JBAQRT010000284.1:0-15007 GCF_049306435.1 Zavarzinia sp. | reverse complement strand
GCCCAGCGCCCCGGCCAGTTCGGCCACGCTCGCCGCGCTGGTCAGGCGCCCGCCCGCCTGCAGCAGGAAGGGATTGGCTGGCAGCAGCCAGTCGGTGCCCGGGCCATTCCAGATCGCATCGTCGAAGATGATGACCGCCGACAGGGGATCGGCCAGGCGCGCGATCTCATTGGTGACATAGACGCCGCCCAGCCCCTCGTCGCAGAAGCGCCGGCCGGTGCCGTCGACGACGATGCCGGCGGTCGCCAGCGAATCCAGCACCGGATAGGGCCAGAAGCGCTCGTCGGTCATCGCCTCGCGATACTGGATATGGCCATAGAAACGATCGGTGCCGCGCAGCGCGGCTCCGGCCGCCTCGGCCATGCGAAGGCCCGCGCCCCGACCGCTGCGGGCGTTCCGCATCAGAAGCCGCTCGGGCGCGGGCGAGATGAAACGCCGCATCAGCTCGGCATCGGCCTGGAAGCCGCCATCCGCCAGCACCACGGCGCGGGCGGGGCACTCGACCCGTTCGCCATCGATCCGGGCGATCACCCCGGCGCAAGAGCCGTCGCGCAGGATCAGCTCCTCGGCCACGGCGCCGCGCCGGATCCGGCCGCCGAGACGGACCAGCCGCTCGCCGAGGGTGCGCAGCATGACATCGCCCGCTCGGCCCCGCCAATGCAGTCCGGTCTGGCGCACGCCCGGCGGGGCCAGGGAATTGCGGCGCAGGCCGTCCGGCCCCGCCTTGATGAAGCGGATGCCCTGGCGGCGCAGCCAGTCGAGGGTGCGGCGGGCATTGGCGGTCAGCACGCCGGCCAGCGCCGGATCGGTCTCGCCCCTGGTGGCGCGGACGAGATTGTCCAGCACCCAGGCGGGATCGCCCGCCATGTCGTCCATGGCGATATGAAACAGGCCACCGGTATAGCGGCTGTTGCAGAGATAGGCTTCATCGCCGCTCGCCTCCAGCACGGTGACGGCGAGGCCGCTTTCGGCGGCGCGAACGGCGGTGGACAGGCCGGCGAGGCCGGCTCCGACGACGACGAGATCCTGTGTGTTGCTCATCATCCCCGCCCTCACTTCGGCATCAGGGTGTCGGCGATGATGCGCAGCACCTCGACATAGGAGGCGAGCAGGCCGCCGAGGATGACGCTGGCGACCAGACCGCCGGCCAGCACCAGCGGGCTCCAGCCGAGCAAGGCCAGGACGGCGGCGGCGGCAAGCGGCGCAAGGCCGAGGAGGGTGGCCAGCACCATGCCTCTGGCCACCAGAAAGGTTACGACCGGATAGGTCGGCACGCGGTAATCTTGTCCGGACACTTCGCTTCCCCTTAATGCAAGACGGGGGCGGAAAGCCGGCGATCAGGCACCGTCGACGCCACGCGCGGCGTGGCGACTTGCGACGGGCTACGACGGCAGTCCCTGGACCTGATCCCTACCCCCGGGGGGCCGACCCGTGCCGACCCCCGTCTACTTTGCCTCGGCGTGTTTCGCTGCGCCGTTATTTATTCAGTATGCTGTTATTCTGCATACTGTCAATATTCCAATGTGAGACTAAACATTCCCGCCGGCGGCATGACGCGCCGCCAGACGGCCCGAAGTGAAGGCCCAGGCCAGATGATGGCCATGCCCCTCCAGCAGCAGTCCGCCCTGCCCGACCGAGCCGACGGCATAGAGGCCCGCGACGACGCTGCCATCGGCCCGCGTCACCTGATGGTGGCGGTTCACGGTCAGGCCGCCGTCGGTCAGGATGATCCAGCTCTTCACGGGGCCAAGGGCATAGAACGGCCCCCTTGTCAGGGGCGGACGGCCCTTCGCCGGGGCTGCCGCGTTGTAATCCTTGACGGTCTTTTCCATCACCTCGACGGGCACGCCCATCGAGCGGGCGAGATCAGCGACGCTCGCCGCCTTGTGATAGAGATCGGGCCGGGTCCGCCGGTAATCGTCGAGATAGGCATAGGCGACACCCGGCGCGGTCGAGATGAAATAGGGCCAGCGGCGGAATTTCTGCGCGACGACATCGTCGAAGACGATGAAACCCTGCTTGTCCGGCTGCGGACCGAAGGCATAGGTCGGCTTGTCCAGCTCGTCGGTGAAGCGCTCGCCCCGCTTGTTCACCAGGATCGAGCCTTCCTGGAACATGCTGGGTTCGGGGCTGAGATAGGTGGTGACGAAGGACAGGATGAAGGGCCGCAGCAGCCAGGACGGCAGGCGCTCCAGCGCCATGCGCATCATCCGCGTGAAGGCGGGCCAGGGCGGCAGGCGCAGCAGGATCGAGGGCCGGGCCGGCGGCATGAAGCGCAGGTTGGGACCATAGACGACCTGGCCGAATTTCACCGTCGCCCCCAGCTCCTCGCCGAAGCGATGGCCGTCGCCGACATTGGTGGTATTGACGCCGTCGACATCGGCGACCGCCGGATTGAAGCGGCCCTTCCATTCGCCGCTCGACGAATAATCGCCGGTCGCCAGGATCACCGCCTTGCGCGCGCGGATCTCCACGGCGCGCCCGGCGATCTGTGTCACGACGCCGACCACCCTGCCGTCCTCGATCACGAGGCGCGACACGGTCGCCCGCACCCGGGCATCGACGCCGACGCGCCGCGCCTCCCGGGCCAGGAACCAGATATAGGCGCGGGAATTCGGCAGGATATTGTGCATGCGCGGCTGGCGGTGCGGCGGCTCGGGCATCGGGCCATGGAAGGTAACGCCCAGCGACATCAGCCAGTCGACGCTTTCGGTCACATTCCCGACGAGGATGCGGCGCAGCTCGAGATTGTCGCCCGCCTCGAGATCGCCCAGGAACTTGCGGGCCATCGCCCCCATGTCCTCGAAATGATCGTCCGCGCTGTCCTTGATGCCGGCACGCTTCTGGTGCCAGGTACCGCTCGCGGTGATCGAGCCGATGGAGAGGCCGGTCGAGCCGCGCAATTCCTCGTGCTTTTCGAGGAGCACGACCTTCGCCCCCGCCTTGCGGGCGAAGATCGCCGCCGTCAGGCCCGAGCCGCCACCGCCGACGACCACGATATCGGTTTCTTCACGGATCATGTCGATGCCCCCTATTCCGCGTCCGGCTGGCGCTCGGGCGCCGCCTCGATGAAGGCGGGCAGCGCCTTGCACGCCGCCTCGACCGCGAGCAGCCCCGGACAGGGCGCGAGATCGACGCCGAAGCGCCGGGCATTGGCCAGTTGTGGCACAAGGCAGATATCGGCCAGCCCCGGCGCATCGCCGAAGCAGAAGCGCCCGCCGCGATCCGCGATTAGGGCTTCGCAGGCAGCCAGTCCGCTGCCGATCACCCAGCGCGGCCAGTCTTCCACCGCCGATGACGGCATGCCGTCATCGCGCAGGCGCTGGAGAACCTTGAGGTTCTGCACGGGATGGGTATCGCAGGCGATCACCTGCGCGAAGGCCCGGACCCTTGCCCGCAGGAAGGCATCGTCCCGCGGCAGGAGCGGCGGGTTGGGATAGCTCTCGTCCAGCCATTCGATGATGGCGAGCGACTGGGTCAGCACGCCCCGGTCCGTTTCGAGCGCCGGCACCAGGCCTTGCGGATTGAGGGCGAGATAATCGGGCGCTGTCTGTTCCCCCCGGCGGAGGTGGTGGAACGCGTGCTCGACGGCGATGCCCTTGAGGTTCAGGGCAATCCGCACACGCCAGGACGCACCACTCCTGTAGTAACCGTGAAGCCTCATCGTCCGACACGGGTAGCGCCGTGGCGCCGCCCCCTCCCTGGTCTGAACTTCTGCCGATGGATCTCGGTCATTCTGTTTGTATCCCTATTGTCTCTATACATTATATCAACTCATTGCTATATATTTTTTCAGGCGATCGGCGCGGTCAGGTCGATGCCGGCCTCGACCGATATCCGCCGCGCCGCGCCCCCGGCCTTGAAGCCGCCGTCGACCGCGATGTCCTCGCCGGTGATGAAGCTCGCCTCGTCGGAGAGAAGGAACAGGACGGTATTCGCCACCTCCTCCATCCGGCCGTAGCGACCGAGCGGGGTCGCCCGCCGCCAGGGCTCGAGATGGCCCCCGCCCTCGTTGAGGGCGGTGACGATGATCCCGGGCGAGACGGCATTCACCCGGATTCCCCAGTCGACGAATTCCATCGCCGCCGAACGGGTAAGGCCAAGCACGCCGGCCTTGGTCGTGCTGTAGGCGGGGTCATTGTGCCCCGTATAGGCGGCGACCGAGGCGATGCTGACGATCGCGCCGCCGCCCGAATCGCGCATCACCGGGGCGACGGCCCTTATGCCCAGGAAGGCGCCGGTCAGATTGACCGCCAGCACCCGGCTCCAGGCCTCGAGTGTCGTGCCGCTGGTGCCCGTGCGATTGACGATGCCGGCATTGTTGACGAGACCATGGATCCCGCCGCCCCAGGCCTTGACGGCACGGACCGTCGCTTCCCAGGCCCGCTCGTCCGTCACGTCGAGGGGAAAGAAGCACGCCCGGCCGCCCGCCGCCCCGATCGCGGCGGCGGTTTCCCGGCCTTCCGCTTCCAGCACGTCGCAGATCGCGACCATCGCCCCTTCGGCGGCGAAACGCCGGGCCTCGGCCTCGCCCAGGCCCCGGGCACCGCCGGTGACCATGATGACTTTGTCCTTCAGGCGCGCCATGGTTGTTCCTCCCGTTTCTTTTCCGTGTGCTTTCCCGTAACTGTCGGGTGATTTGATTGCTCGGCCGCTTCCGCTATGCTGGCCTCGCAATCGCTCAGTATTCTGCCAATCTGGCGACATCCCGCCGTTGGAGCCTGAACCTCATGTCTCTTGCCGATCTCTACGCCCGACCCGGCCATCTGATCCGCCGGGCCCACCAGATTTCCTGGGCGCTGTTCCTCGACGAATGCGCGGACTTCGGCATCACCCCGGTGCAATATTCGGCCCTCGTCGCCATCGGCGAGCGGCCCGGCATCGACGCCACCCGGCTTTCCGCCCTGATCGCCTTCGACCGCTCGACCATCGGCAATGTGATCGAGCGGCTGGAGACCCGCGGCCTCGTCGCCCGCCATCCGAGCGCGGAAGACAAGCGCCAGAAACTGCTCAGCCTCACGCCGGAGGGCCAGAAGCTCCTCCTCGATGTCGAAGCGCCGGTGACCCGGGTCCAGCAGCGCCTGCTGAACCCCTTGACGGAGAAGGAGCGCAAGACCTTCGTCTCCCTGCTGCAGCGGCTGACCACCGAGAACAACGAAGTGACGAGCGCGCCGCTGCGCCAGGCCAGCGACACGCCCTGAACCGTCAGGCCGCCGGCGGCCCGATGGTGACGGCGAGCGGGCTCAGGCCCTCGATCGTCACCCGGATGGCATCGCCCGGCACCACGGCGCCGACCCCGGCCGGCGTGCCCGTGTAGATCAGATCGCCCGGCTCCAGCCGATAGAGGCCGGACAGGAAGGCGACGATATCGGCGACCGGCCAGATCAGGTCGGCGAGATCCGCCTTCTGCTTGATGACGCCATTGACCGTCAGTTCGATCACGCCCCTGTCCGCCTTGCCGAGAGCGGCGGCGGGATGAATGAGGCCGAGGGGCGAGGAACATTCGACATTCTTGCCCGTGTCCCAGGGCCGACCCTCGCTCCGGGCCTGGAGCTGAAGATCGCGCCGCGTCATGTCGAGACCGGCGGCATAGCCAAAGACATGGGAAAGCGCATCCCCGGCCGCGATGTCGCGCCCGGGTTTGCCGATGGCGGCGACCAGTTCCGCCTCGTAATGGAAATTCGCGGTCTTCTGCGGATAGGGCACGACGGCGCCGTCGGGCACCACGGTCTCGGCCCATTTGGTGAAGAAGAAGGGCGGCTCCCGGTCCGGGTCGCGGCCCATCTCGCGGGCATGTTCGGCGTAATTGCGACCGACGCAGAAGACGCGGCGCACGGGGAAATCCGCGCCGTCGACGGTTTTGGCGATGACGGGCGTCGGGAGGGGCGGCAGGGGGCTCACGCGCAATGCTCCTTGAAGAGGTTCAGCTTTTCCTGGGACGTGCGGTCCGAATAGGCGAAGAGGACGAGGTCGCTGCCGGCCCTCAGGCGAAGTTCCCTCCACGAGGGCACGACGAAGACCGTGCGCTCGGCGAGGGGCAGGCTTGTGCCGGCCACCTCGGCCTCGCCCTTGCCTTCGACGACGACGAAGATCGTGCCGTCGGTCGAGCGCCGGGGCCGGGTCTCGAAACCCGCTGGCAACAGGCGGACATGGGCGGAAATGGTCGCCATGATCGCGCCGCCATCGGCCGGATTGAGGAACTCCAGCGCGTGCCCCAGATGCGGATCGGGATCGCCCGCCGCCGCCAGCGCATCGAGACTGGCCCGCCACTGGCTGTAGGGGTAATGGAACAGGGGCTGATGCGCCGGGCGGCGGTCCGCCGCGCTGCCCTTCATCGGGCGGAGGTTATGGCCATAGCGGGCGAGCGTGTCGCCCGGCGCCACGGTTTCCGGATGGGCCGAAGCCCCGAGCTTTTCCGCGAAGCCGGCGTCGAAGGCGCGCACGGTCGGGATGTCCAGCCCGTCGAGCCAGATCATGGGCTTGCCCGAATGATTGCCGTGGTCGTGCCATTGCCCGCCCGGTGTCAGCACCAGGTCGAAGGGATGCATCACCGCCTTCTCGCCGTCGACGGCGGTGAAGGCCCCTTCCCCCTCGAGGACGAAGCGCAGCGCGCTCTGGGCGTGGCGGTGGCAGGGCGCGACCTCGCCCGGCAGGATCAGCTGCAGCCCGGCGTAGAGGCTGGTCGTGATCCCCGAGGTGCCGGGCAGGCCCGGGTTTTCCAGGATCAGCACGCGGCGCTCCGCCTCTTCCGCGCTGATCAGATCGCCGGCGCGCAGCAGATAGTCACGCATCGGCGCATAATCCCACGCGAAAGGCAGCGCGCCCGATGCAGGTTCGCGTGGCACCAGGGCCGAAAGCACGGTCCACAGCGGATAGAGGTTATGCGGCTTCAATTCCGCATAGAGGCCGTCGAGCTGGGCCGCGCGGTCGTTGGCCAGGATCTCAGCCATGGGCCACCTTCCCCGCCGTCGCCCCGACCGCCGAAAGGGACACAGGATCGGCGGCGACCGCCGAAGGGGACACAGGATCGGCGGCGACCGCCGCCTGGGTCAGAGGATCGGCGGCGACCGCCGCCTGGGTCAGGGGATCGCCGCCATAGATCCAGGCCAGCGTGTCGTACCAGTCGGCCGGGCTCTTCGCCCGCATGATCGCATTGCGCAATTCCGCATGGGCGCCGCGCGGATGATAGATGTGGCGGCCGATTTCCCGCGACTGGAGCTGAACCCGCGCCGTCCGCAGCACCCGCCGGCTGCGATAGGCTTCCAGCGCGGCGGCGGGATCGTCGCGCCCGACGCCGAGGGCATGGGTCAGGCAGACCGCGTCTTCCATCGCCATGCAGGCGCCCTGCGCGAAATATTGCAGCATGGGATGGGCGGCGTCGCCAAGGAGGGCGACCCGGCCGTCCACCCAGTTGGTCACCGGCTCGCGGTCGCACAGGACCCAGGCCTTCCAGTTGACGCCGTGGCGGATGATCTGCCGGGCCTTTTCATGCACATGGTCGAATTCGGCCAGAACCGTGTCGGTCGCGACCGGAACGCCGGCCACCGCCTCCGCCGCGTCATTGTGGGAGGTGACGACGAGGTTGAAGCTCTTCCAGTCCGACAAGGGATAATGGACGATGTGGCAATGCGGCCCGGCCCACAGCGTCGCCGCGTTCCAGCGCAGATCCTCGGGCATTTGTTCGGTCGGGATGACCGAGCGATAGGTGGTATGGCCCGACACCCGGGGCGCCCCGTCGCCGACCAGCCGCGCCCGGATCCGCGACCACAGACCGTCGGCACCGATCAGCACGCTGCCCGTCACCCGCCCGCCCGAGGCGAGGATCGCGGTCACGCTGGACCCGTCCTGCTCGTAGTCGACGACTTCGCTGTTCACGCTGAGGCGGATGTTCGGATGGGCCTGGCAGGCGCGCAGGAAGACGCCATGCAGGTCGCCCCGGTGGATGACGGCGTAAGGGTTGCCGAAACGCTTGCGGAACGGCTCGTCCAGGGGAATGCCGGCGATTTCCTCGGCGGTCAGGGCGTCCATCAGGCGCAGCCGGTCGACGAAGACCGCCATGGCCCGCGCCTGCGGCCCGATGCCGAGAAAATCGAAGGCATGAAAGGCATTGGGGCCAAGCTGAATGCCGGCGCCGATCTCGCCCAGCGCCGGCGCCTTCTCGAGGACATGGACGGAAAAGCCCCCGCCCGCCAGACCGATCGCCGCGGCAAGGCCGCCGATGCCACCCCCCGCAATCAAGACATCCCGCTCGTCCATGACGCTCCCTTCCACTGTTTCCTCGTTCGGGCTCGCGCCCGTTATTTGCTCAGTATTCTTATATTATGTATACTGTCAATATTCCGAGGCAAAAAAAGACCCGCCAGATGCGGCGCATCGGGCGGGCCAAGTCCGGCAGGGGAGAGAGTCCTGCCGAGGGATGGGGAGGGAACTCAGAAGAAGGCCTGGATCCCGGTCTGGGCCCGGCCGAGGATCAGGGCATGAACGTCATGCGTGCCTTCGTAGGTATTCACGGTTTCCAGATTCTGGGCGTGGCGCATGACGTGGTAACCGATCTGAATACCGTTGCCGCCGTGCATGTCGCGGGCCATGCGGGCGATGTCGAGGGCCTTGCCGCAATTGTTGCGCTTGACGATCGAGACCATCTCGGGCGCCAGCTTGCCCGCGTCGAACAGGCGCCCGACACGTAGCGAGGCCTGAAGGCCGAGGGCTATATCGGTCTGCATGTCGGCGAATTTCTTCTGGAACAGCTGGGTGCCGGCCAGCGGCCGGCCGAATTGCTCGCGGTCGAGACCATATTGCACCGTGCGCAGCCAGCAATCCTCGGCCGCGCCGAGCGCGCCCCAGGAAATGCCGTAACGCGCCCGGTTCAGGCAGCCGAACGGCCCCTTCAGGCCGGCGACATGGGGCAGCAGGGCATCCTCGCCCACCTCGACCCCGTCCATCACGATCTCGCCGGTGATCGAGGCGCGCAGGCTGAGCTTGCCACCGATCTTGGGCGCGGACAGGCCCTTCATGCCCTTCTCGAGGATGAAACCCCTGATCTCGCCGCCATGGGCTTCCGACTTCGCCCAGACGACGAAGACATCGGCGATCGGCGCGTTGGAAATCCACATCTTCGAGCCGGTCAGGCGGTAACCGCCATCGATCCTGGCCGCCCGCGTCTTCATCCCGCCGGGATCGGAGCCGGCGTCCGGCTCGGTCAGGCCGAAGCAGCCGATCAGCCGGCCGGCGGCGAGACCGGGCAGATACTTCCGGCGCTGTTCCTCCGAGCCATAGGCATGGATCGGATAGATCACGAGCGAGGCCTGCACGCTCATCATTGAGCGGTAGCCGGAATCGACCCGCTCGATCTCTCGCGCGACGAGACCATAGGCGACATAGGACGCGCCGGCGCCGCCATAGTCCTCGGGCAAGGTGACGCCGAGAAGGCCGGCATCGCCCATCAGGGGAAACAGGCCGGCATCGGTATGTTCGTCGAGATAGGCCTGCTCCACCCGGGGCCGCAATTCCGCCTCGGCGAAGGCGCGGGCGGTATCGCGGATCATGCGCTCGTCTTCGGTCAACTGGTCGTCCAGCAGGAAGGGATCCTGCCAGGTGAAGGGGGCATAGGCGGATGTGCTCGTCATGGGCTTCTCCCTGGGATCTTTTAGGTCACGCGCCGAGGAAGGCGTGAACGCGGCGTTCGGTGTCCTTGCTCCGCATCAGGCGGCCTATGCCGCTGATCTCGGCGGCGACGCCGGCCTGGCTGATGGTGGCGGCGATGCGCACGCAGGTCTTCGAGGCCCGCAAGGCCTCGGGCGAGAGACTGGCGATCCGCGCGGCGATGGCATCGGCGCCGGCCTCGAATTCGCCCTGGGGAAAGACCCATTGCGCGAGGCCGAGGCGCTCCGCCTCATCGCCCGAGATCAGGTCGCCGGTCAGGATCACCCGGGCGGCGACGCCGGGGCCGCAGAGTTCGGTCAGTCGCTGGGTGCCGCCGGCGCCGGGCAGAAGGCCGACCCTGGCTTCCGGCAGACCGAGCTTGGCCCGGTCCGACACCACCCGAAGGTCGCAGGCCAGCGCGAGTTCGAGCCCGCCGCCCAGGGCGTGGCCGGTGATTTCCGCCACGGTGACCACGGGCAGCGACGCGAGATGATCATAGACGGCGTGGAAGCGGCGCACGGTGGTCACCATGGCCGCCGCGCCCGCCGCATCGTCGAGCCGCTCGGCGACAAGGCGAAGATCGGCCCCGGCGCAGAAGACGCGCTGATCGCTGCGGATGCGGAGCACGGCGATATCCTCCCGCACCTCGACCGCGCTGAGCGCGGCATCGAGATCGGCCAGGAAATCATCGTCGACCGCATTCACCGGCGCGCGCGACAGGGTCAGGGTGGCGATGGCGCCCTCGACCGCCAGCTTCATGTAGGATGCGCGCATGATCAGACCCTTTCGATGACGAGGGCGATGCCCTGCCCGACCCCGATGCACAGGGAAACGACGGCGTAGCGCCCGCCCGTGCGCTGCAACTGCCGGGCCGCGGTCAGGGCGAGCCGGGCGCCCGAAGCACCGAGCGGATGACCGATGGCGATGGCGCCGCCATTGGGGTTCACCCGCGCATCGTCGAAGGCAAGGCCCAGCAGCTTCAGGCAGCCGAGGACCTGAACCGCGAAAGCCTCGTTGATCTCGATCAGGTCCATGTCGGCGAGGGTGAGACCCGCGCGCTCCAGTGCCCTGGGGATCGCCTGGGCCGGCCCCACCCCCATGATGCGCGGTGGCACGCCCGCGACGGCGGCCGAGACCAGCCGGGCCATGGGTGCCTTGCCCAGCGCCTCGCCCGCCGCGCCGCTGCCGATCAGCAAAGCCGCAGCGCCGTCATTGATGCCGGAGGCATTGCCGGCCGTGACCACGCCGCCGGCCCGCAGGGGCTTCAGGCCAGACAGTGCGGCGAAATCCGATTGCGGCCGGGGATGCTCGTCGGCGGCGATGGTTTTCACCGTGCCCTTCGGCCCCGGCAGGGCGACCGGTACGATCTCGCCATCATAGAACCCCTCGGCCAGCGCCCGCGCGTAGCGCGCCTGGGAACGGGCGGCGAATTCATCCCCCGCCTCCCGCGACAGGCCGAGGTCGGCGGCGACGTTCTCCGCTGTCTCGGGCATGGAATCGTCGCCGAAGGCCGCAGTGAATTTCCGGTTCGGGAAGCGCGAGCCGATGGTGGTGTCATAGATCCGGGCGTCGCGGCCATAGGCGCTCTCGCTCTTCGGCATGACGAAGGGGGCGCGGGACATGCTCTCCACCCCGCCCGCGATCAGGAGATCGCCCTCCCCGGTCTTCACCGCGCGAGCGGCATCGATCACGGCGGCAAGGCCGGAGCCGCAGAGCCGGTTCACCGTCTGCGCGGCCACCCGGTCCGGCAGGCCCGACAGAAGAGCCGCGTGACGGCCGACGTTTCGGCAATCCTCGCCCGCCTGATTGGCGCAGCCGGCGATCACCTCCTCGACCCGCTCGCCCGGCACGCCGGTCCTGGCGACCAGGGCGGCGATGGCGCCGGCCAGGAGGTCATCCGGCCGGACCGGGGCGAGACCGCCGGCATGGCGGCCGAAGGGCGTGCGAACGCCGTCGTAGAGAAAGGCGTCGGTCATGATCACTTGCCCCCCAGTGCCGCTTCCAGCGCGGGCAGGAGCTGGAACAGATCGCCGACCAGGCCGTAATCCGCGACCTGGAAGATCGGTGCTTCCTCGTCCTTGTTGACGGCGACGATGACCTTGCTGTCCTTCATGCCGGCCAGATGCTGGATCGCGCCGGAAATCCCGGCGGCGATATAGAGATCGGGCGCCACCACCTTGCCGGTCTGGCCCACCTGCCAGTCGTTGGGGGCGAAGCCGGCGTCGACCGCCGCCCGGCTGGCCCCGGCCGCCGCGCCCAGCCGGTCGGCCAGCGACAGGATCACCTCGTTGAATTTCTCCGCCGAGCCGAGCGCCCGCCCGCCGGAGACGATGATCCGGGCCGAGGTCAGCTCCGGCCGCTCGCCGCCCGACAGTTTCGCGCCAAGGAAACGGGACAGGCCGGGCAAGGCGCCGACGGCGATGCTTTCGATCGGCGCCGTCCCCTCGACCCTGGCGGCGGGGGCGAAGGCGGCGGTGCGGATGGTCAGCACCTTGACCGTGTCGGTCGCCTTCACGGTCTGGATCGCGTTGCCGGCGTAGATCGGCCGCTTGAACGTATCGGGCGCCACGACCGCGATCACATCCGAGACCTGCATGACGCCGAGCAGGGCCGCCACGCGCGGCATCACCGTCTTGCCCTGCGCGGTCGAGGGGGCCAGCAGGACGTCATAGCCGGGCGCGAGCGCGAGGATCAGCGCCGCCACCGGCTCCGCCAGCTGATCGGCGAGGCCCGGCGCATCGGCCAGCAGGACCCGGGCGACACCGTCGAGACGCGCCGCCGTCTCGGCCACGGCGTCGGCGCCATGGCCGACGACGAGGATATGGATATCGCCGCCGATGGCGCGGGCGGCGGTCAGCGCCTTGGCGGTCTGGTCCGAGAGATGAATATTGTCATGCTCGGCGAGCAGCAGAATGGTCATGATCCCCTCCCTCAGATGACGCCGGCTTCGTTGCGCAGCCGGTCGACCAGGTCCTCGACCGAGGCGACCTTGATGCCCGCCTTGCGGCCGGCCGGCTCCTCGGTCCTCAGGACCTGGAGACGCGGGGCGATGTCGATCCCGTCGAGCCCGCGTTCCTCCAGCGGCTTTTTCTTCGCCTTCATGATGTTGGGCAGCGAGGCGTAACGCGGCTCGTTCAGGCGCAGGTCGGCGGTGACGATGGCGGGCAGCGCCACTTCGATCGTCTGCAGGCCACCATCCACCTCGCGGGTGACCGTGGCGACCGTATCCATCACATCGAGGGTGGAAGCGAAGGTCGCCTGACCCCAGCCGAGCAGCGCGGCCAGCATCTGGCCGGTCTGGTTGCTGTCGTCGTCGATCGCCTGCTTGCCCAGGATGACGAGGCCGGGCGCCTCGGCCTCGACCACGGATTTCAGGATCCGGGCGACGGCGAGGGGCTCGACCATGTCGTCGGTCCTGTAGTGGATGCCCCGGTCGGCACCCATGGCGAGGGCGGTGCGGATCGTCTCCGCCGCCCCGCCGGGGCCGATGGAGACGACGACGATTTCGCCCGCCTTGCCGGCCTCGCGCAGGCGAAGCGCCGCCTCGACCGCGATTTCGTCGAAGGGATTCATCGCCATCTTCACATTGGCGAGATCGACGCCCGAGCCATCGGGCTTCACCCGGATCTTCACGTTGTAATCGACGACGCGCTTCACCGGCACCAGGATCTTCATGGCCATTTCAGGTCTCGTTGCTTGCAAGGGGAAAACGGGCGCGGCGGAAGCCGAAGCCGGTGGACCGGGCGACATCGTCGATCGCGGCGCCCAGCGCGGCCGGATCCTGCCGCCCGGCCCAGAACAGCGGGCCGCCCTTGGCCGCCGGGAAGCCGTAGCCATTGACCAGCACGACATCGATATCCGAGGCGCGGGCGGCGATGCCGTCCTCCAGCACCAGGGCAGCCTCGTTCACCAGGGCCGCCAGCACCCGCTGCCGGATCTCCGCCCCGGTCAGGGGCCGGCGGGCGATGCCGGCCCTGGACGCCGCCGCCTCGATCACCTGATGGACGAAGGGATCGGGTGTCCGCCCGGGGTAGAGATACCAGCCGGCGCCGGTTTTCTGGCCGAAACGGCCGGCTTCGCACAGCGTGTCGGCCACGGTCGAATAGCGCTCGCGCGGGTCGCGGCTGGCGGCGAGGCGCTTCCGCCGGCTCCATGAAATATCGAGGCCGGCCATGTCGGCGACGGCGAAGGGACCCATGGCGAAGCCGAAGGCTTCCAGCGCGGCGTCGACCGCCTCGGGGGTCGCCCCTTCCTCCAGCAGGAATTCGCATTGGCGGCGATAGGCGGAAAAGATGCGGTTGCCGATGAAACCGTCGCAAACCCCGGCGACCACCGCGAGCTTGCCGATCGTCCGGGCGAGGGCCAGCGCCGTCGCCAGCGTCTCGTCCCCGGTCCGGTCCGCGCGCACGACTTCGAGAAGGCGCATGACATGGGCCGGGCTGAAGAAATGCAGGCCCACCACCTTGTCCGGCCGGCCGGTCGCGGCGGCGATCTCGTTGACGTCGAGATAGGATGTATTGGTGGCGAGGATCGTGTCCGGCCCCGTCACGCGGTCGAGGGTGGCGAAGAGATCGAGCTTCACCGCCATGTCCTCGAAAGCCGCCTCGATCACCAGATCGGCCGGCGCCAGGGCGGCGAGGTCGGTCGCCCCGGCGATCAGCGCCATCTGCGCGTCGAGGGCTTCCGCGCTCATGCGGCCGGCGGCGACCCGGCGGCCCCATTGGTCGCGAATACGGTCGAGGCCGCGGCGCAGCCCCGCCTCGTCCCGCTCGACGAGGATCACGGGCAGTCCGGCGCCGACGAGAGCCATGGCGATGCCGGTGCCCATGGTGCCGGCGCCGATGACGCCGACACGGCTGATGGCCCTCGGCGTCGCGGTCAGTCCCGCCACCCGGGACGCGGCACGTTCGGCCAGGAACAGATGGCGGCGGGCGGCCGCCTCCTCGCTGCCGCGAAGGTCGAGGAACGTGCCGCGCTCCAGCGCCAGTCCCTCGGCGAAGGGCAACCTCACCCCCTCGAGAATGACGCGGACCGCGGCCGAGACGGCGGCGGGGGCGGGCTTGCCCGGGGGTATCACCGCCTTGATCGCGGCCTCGACGTCGCCGGTGTCGGGCGGTGCCAGATCGCCCAGCCGGCGCTTGGGCGGCTGGCTGGCGGCGAGCGACAGGGCGACCGGCAGGGGGTCGCCCTCGGCCACGCGGTCGACGAGACCGATGCTGGCCGCCTTCTTCGCCGGAATGGGCTTGCCGCCGGCGATCATCTCGATCGCCCGGGCGATGCCGATCAGGCGCGGCAGGCGCTGGGTCCCGCCGGCCCCCGGAATGATGCCGAGATTGACCTCCGGCAGGCCGAGGCTGGCACCGAT
>NZ_JBAQRT010000283.1:0-4920 GCF_049306435.1 Zavarzinia sp. | reverse complement strand
CCCCAGCCGGCGCGCGGCGGCGGCGAGGCTGCCGGCCTCGATCGTCGCCACGAAGATCTTCATGACCTCGAAACGGTCCATCGGTCATTCCACCAAACGCAATGATGCCTTCAGTATTATGGCTATCAGGAGAAATGACAAGCGGGCCTAGGCTCCTTGTGTCGCTTCCCCCATCCGCCCAACCCCGGAGTTCCACGATGAGCCGTATTCCCGCCCTCGATCCCGCTGACGCCCAAGGCAAGGCCCGCGACCTGCTGGCCGCCGTCAACGCCAGCATCGGCGTGACCCCCAATCTGTTCCGGGTCGCCGCGCAGGCCCCCGCCGCCCTCGAAGGGCTGCTCGGCCTGTCGTCGGCACTGGCCGGCGGTACCCTCGGCGTGAAGCAGCGCGAGGCCATCGCCCTCGCCGTCGCCGAGGCGAACGGCTGCGACTATTGCCTGTCGGCCCATACCGCCCTGTCCCGTGGCGCCGGCCTGTCCGACGCCGATATCGCCGAGGCCCGAAGGGCCCATTCGCCCGATCCGAAGACCGACGCCATCCTCGGCTTCGCGCGGCTCGTCGTCGAACAGCGCGGTCTGGTGCCGGACCAGGCGCTCGCCCATCTGCGCGAACTCGGCATCGGCCATGGCGTGGTGGTCGAGATCGTGGCCCATGTCGCCTTGAACAGCTTCACCAACTATCTCAATCATGTGGCGGGGACCGAGATCGATTTCCCGCTGGTCCAGGCCGTCGCCGCCTGACCAACGCTGCCGCCGGCAGGGAGGACGTCATGCACCAGCCTTCGAGCGACATCGCCTTCACGCCGGCGGTCAAGGATATCCAGCGCCGGCGCCAGTCGCGCGCCTTCTACGAGAAGATGGAGGCGCAAGGGGGCTTCCGCACCGGTGTCACGCCGGAGTTGGTCGCCTTCCTCGCCGTGGTCGACACGGCCTTTCTGGCCACGGCGACGGCGGACGGCCAGCCCTATGCCCAGCACCGGGGCGGCCCCAAGGGCTTCATCCGCGCCATCGACGACGAGACCATCGGTTTCGTCGACTACAGCGGCAACCGGCAGTTCGTGACGACGGGCAACCTGTCGGAAAACGACCGGGCCTTCCTGTTCCTGATCGACTACGCCGAGCAGCGCCGGGTGAAGCTCTGGGGCCGGGCCCGCATCGTCGAGGGCGATGAAGAGCTGACCCGGCGCCTGATGCCGGATAATTACCGCGCCCGGCCCGAACAGGTGATCCTGTTCACGGTCGAGGCCTGGGACGTGAACTGCAAGCAGCATATTCCGCGCAAGCTCGATCTCGCCGATGTCGCCGGCGCCATCGGTCATCTGGAGCAGCGTCTGGCCGCGGCCCAGGCCGAGATCGAGCGCCTGCGCGGCCTGCTGGGGGAGACAGCCTGAAATGCGCGTGCTGATCGTCCACGCCCATCACGAGCCCACCAGCTTCAATACCGCGCTGCTGACCACGGCGCGCGAGACGCTGATGGCGGCCGGGCACGAGCTGCGGGTCTCCGACCTCCATGCCATGGGTTTCCAGCCCGTCTCCGACCGCCGCAACTTCAAGACCGTCGCCGATGCCCGGCGTCTCGACCAGCAGGCTGAGGAGCGGCTGGCGGCGGCCTCGGACGGTTTCGCCGACGATATCGCCGCCGAAATCGAGAAGCTGCTGTGGTGCGATCATCTGATCTTCCAGTTTCCGATCTGGTGGCTGGGCCTGCCGGCGATCCTGAAGGGCTGGGTCGACCGGGTTTTCGCCCTCGGCGTCGCCTATGGCGGCGGACGCTGGTTCGACGGCGGCGCGCTGGCGGGGCGACGGGCGATGCTGTCGGTCACGGTCGGCGGCACGGAAGATGTCTATTCCGAGATCGGTGTCTACGGCCCGCTGGAAGACATCCTGCTTCCGATTCACCGGGGTATCCTCGGCTTCACCGGCTTTCAGGTGATCGAGCCTTTCGCCGTCTATGGCCCCGGGCGGATGGATGCGGCCGCGCGGGCCGGGGTGCTCGCCGCCTATCGCGAGAAGTTACTGACGCTTGATCGCGCCGCCGTGCTGCCCATGCCGAAGGTGGCGGACTACGAGCGTCTCGTGCTGAAGCCCGGGCTCAGGCCGGCCGCGCCTTGATGCCTTCGATCAACAGGTCGGCGATGAAATCGACGTGGCGCTCGATCGTCTCGGGCGCCAGGGGATCGATGTCGTAGAGCGGGCGCAGGGCCGCCCCGGAATTGAAGAAGGAGACGACGGCCCCGACCATCGCCTGCATGAAATGCGGGATCGGGATCGGCCGGATCAATCCGACGGCCATGCCGTGTTCCAGCAGCGGCACCATGATCTGGTGCAGCGGCGCCAGCAGGTGTTCCGTCAGCCAGTCCAACCGGCTACCGGGATTCAGCGTCTCTCGCGTCACGATCAGCGCGGCCAGCGGGTTTTCGGCCGAGAAGCGGGTGAAGGTCCGGATCGCGTGTTCGCAGGCCTCGATCGGGCCGAGGTCCAGCAGCTTCGGACTCTCGATGCCGACCCGCTCGAAGATCGGGGCGAAAGCCCGGGTCGAGGCTTCCCGCCACAGCTCTTCCTTGCTGCGGAAATAGTAATAGATGTGCGGATGGTGCACCCCGGCGGCGGTGGCGATGCGCAGCACCGACGCTGCCTCGAAGCCGACGACCGCGAATTCCTGCAACGCGGCGGCGACGATCCTGTCCCGCAAATTGGGTTGCAGGTTCGCGGGCTGGCGTTGTGGGCGGCGGCGGCCGCTTCTCCTGAATTCTGGCATGACCATCACGGAGAAATTGTCATTACTCCTGATTACCAGAAGGCCGGGCCGCTGTCGAAGACAACTCTTGCGAGATGTATCCGCCGTCACATGCCGAATTTGCGGCGGGCATCGATGGCAAGTCCTATACCGACACTGCCGAAGATATCGCCGTCGACCGGCCGGGCTTGCGGCAGATGGGCCAGGATGCCGCGCCGGACCACGGGCACGGCGGTCGAGCCGCCGGTGAGGAACACCGCCTCGATCGCCTCGCGCGGCGTACCGGCTTCGCGCAGGCAGCGGTCGATGCCGGCCAGGATGGCGGCGACATGGGGCGCCAGCACCGTTTCCAGCTGGTCCCGGGTCACCTCGATATCGACCGGGCGGGACAGGGGCAGGCGGACGGCGGTCGTTTTCGTGTCCGACAGCGCGATCTTCGCCCCCTCGATCAGCCCGGCGAGGCGGTGGCCATTCCGGTGGGTCAGCAGGTCGATCAGCCGCTCGACCAGCTCGGGCCGGTCGACGGTGCGCAGCAGGCTCTTGAAATAATTGATGTTGTTCGAGGTGTAGAGGCTGGGGATCCGGTGCCAGGTGGCGAGATCCTGATAGAGCCGGATCGGCATGGGCAGTTTCTTCGGGCCGATCAGCGCGTCCATGCCAAGTTCGGGCATGGCCCGGGCGAGGCTGAGATCGCGGTCGAAATCGGTGCCGCCGATATGGACGCCCGCGCGGCCGAGAATATCGCCCGAGCGGTCGGCCTTGCCGGCATGGCGCGGCGACAGGCGGGTGACGGCGAAATCCGAGGTGCCGCCACCCAGATCGACGATCAGGGCGAGTTCTTCGCGGCTGACCGACTGTTCGTAGTCGAGCGCGGCGGCGACCGGCTCATACTGCAATTCGATGTGGCGGAAGCCCTGCGCCCGGGCGATGCCGACAAGTTCCGCCTCGGCCCTGGCGTCGGCGGCATCGTCGTGATCGACGAAGCGGACCGGCCGGCCGAGCACGACACTGTCGACGGGCCCGCCCAGCCGTGTCTCCACCACCGTCTTCAGGTGGTGCAGGAACAGGCCGATGATGTCGCGGAACGAGACCCGGCGCCGGCCGACCAGTGTCGTCTCCTCGACGAGGGCGGAGCCGAGCACGCTTTTCAGCGCCCGCAGCAAGCGGCCCTCGGTGCCCTCGACATAGGCGCCGATGCCGTCACGGCCGAAGCGCGTCCGGTGTTCCTCATAGTCGAAGAAGATCGACGAGGGCAGGGTGACGCTTTCCCCCTCCAGCGGGCAAAGGGTGAACCCATTGCCGGATACGATCCCGGCGGTCGAATTCGAGGTGCCGAAATCGAGGCCGCAGTAAAGCCCGCTCATGCCTCGCCCCCCAGGCGCCGGATCTTCTCGAAACGGCGCACCACCTTGTCGCGGCGCAGGCGCGACAGGCGTTGCAGCCAGAAGATGCCGTCGAGCTGGTCGATCTCATGCAACAGGCAGGTCGCGCGCCAGCCTTCCGCCGCGCCCTCGTGGGGGGCGCCGGTCAGGTCGGCCCAGGTCAGGCGGATGCGGGCCGGGCGGGTCACGGCATCGATCACGCCGGGCATGGAGACGCTGCCCTCGTCCCGGGTCACGGTCTCGTCCGAGGTTTCGGTGATCTCGGGATTGACGAAGACTTCCACCGGCCCGTCGCCCAGCTTCAGGACGACGAGGCGGCTGGACACGCCGACGTGGGGGGCGGTGATGCCGACGCCGCCGGCCTCGATCATGGTCTCGGTCAGGTCGGTGGCGAGCGCGGCGAGACCGGGGCCGAAGTCAGAGACGGGCTCGGCTTTCCGGCGCAACAGGGGATCGGGGTGGCGGAGAATCGGACGAATCGGCATTTCCCTTTCTAGCCTGCCGGCCCGGGCCGGGCCAGAGTGCCGTCCCTATCGATCCTCGCCGGTCTGCCGTGTCGAAATGCGGGCTTGGAAGCGCCGCGCCGGCTGGCATATTTCGGGACGAGCAACAAAGGATATCGCCCGTGAGTGTTTCCGCCCCGCCCGATCTCGCCGCCGAAGTCACCGCCCTGCTGGCCGGTTTCGGGGTCGACCCCGCCCGCGTCAAGGGCAAGGGCCGCGCCGTCACCACACCCATCACCGGCGCGGTGATCGGGGCGGTGGCGGACAGCGAGGTGGCGGCGGTCGAAGCGGCCCTGACC
>NZ_JBAQRT010000282.1:0-31486 GCF_049306435.1 Zavarzinia sp. | reverse complement strand
GGAGGTCGCCCTGCGGGTCGCCGCCGCGCGCCGGGTTCAGGCCGCGCGTTTCGCCGGCACGAGACTGACCACCAATGCCGAGATGGAGGGCGAGGTGCTCGATACCCATGCCGGCCCGGACGAGGCCGGCCGCAAGCTCCTGCTCGACGCCGCCAGCCGGCTGCGCCTCTCCGCCCGGGGCTACCACCGGGTGCTGAAGGTCGCCCGCACCATCGCCGATCTCGCGGGTGCCGGCCGGGTGGGGCGGGTCCACATCGCCGAAGCCCTGTCGTTCAGGCGGCGCGAGCCCACGAACTGATCCGCGTGGGCTCCCCGGCGGGTTCCTTAGCTCGCCATGCTCACGACCGCCTCGCGCGAGCGCATCAGGGGCTGGATGCGGGTGCCGAAGGCTTCCACGCCCTCGATGAAGTCGTCGAAGGTGAGCAGCACGCCCGAGGTTCCCTCCACCTCCGCGACTTCATCCAGCATCCGCGCGATACTGGCATAGGAGCCGACCAGCGTGCCCATGCCGAGATTGATGGCGGAAGGCTGGGCGGTCAGCTGACGGACATTGGTGGTGGTGGAATGTTTGTCGGCGTTGCCCTGCGCCTGCATCCACGAGACGGCCTCCTGATCGAGCCCGGCCTTGTAGTGTTCCCACTTCGCCATGGCCGCCTCGTCGGTCTCGTCGGCGATGATCATCATCAGGACGACGCTGCGCAAGCTCCGCCCCGTTGTCGCCGCCGCCGCCCTTATGCGGTCGTTGGTCGGGGCGAAGCCCTTCGGCGTGTTCACCCCCTTGCCGAGGCAGAAGCAGTAATCCGCGTATTTCGCCGAGAAGGCGAGGCCCTCGTCGCTCTGGCCCGCGCAGATGATTTCCATCGGCGCCTGCGGCAGCGGGCTGACTCGGCAATCCTCCATCCGGAAATGATCGCCCTTCAGGTCGGAATGCCCGGTTTCCCAGAGATCGCGCAGGATCTGGGCGTATTCGGCCAGATAGTCGTAGCGTGTCGCGAAATGTTCCTCGCCCGGCCACAGGCCCATCTGGTCATATTCCGCCTTCTGCCAGCCGGTCACCAGATTGACCCCGAAGCGGCCGTGGGAAATGGAATCGATGGTCACCGCCATGCGCGCCATGATCGCGGGCGGCAGGGCCAGGGTGGGGGCCGTCGCGAAGAGCTTGATCCGGCTGGTGACCGAGGCGAGGCCAGCCATCAGCGTGAAACTTTCCAGGTTATGTTCCCAGAAATGCGTCTTGCCGCCAAAGCCGCGCAGTTTGATCATCGACATGGCGAAATCGAAGCCATGAGCTTCCGCCCGCTGCACGATCTCGCGGTTCAGATCGAAGCTCGGCATGTATTGGGGCGCGTTCTCGGAAATCAGCCAGCCATTGTTGCCGATGGGAATGAAGACGCCGATCTGCATGACGTTGTCCTTGGTCTGTAGGGAGGAGGGGCAGGCGTTCAGGCCGACAGAAAGGCCTGAACCGCCGCGTTGAAGGGGCCGGGTGCGATATGGCAGAAGCCATGGCCGCCCCAGGGCGTGATGTGCAGGCTTGCCTGCGGCAGGGCGTGGGCCAGATGGGCGGCGCAGGCGGGCGGCACCAGCATGTCGTCCCGGCTGGCCATGATCAGGCTGGGGGTGGCGATGGCGCCCAGCGCCCCGCTCATGTCGAAATCGAGCAAGGCGCGGATTCGCCGTTCCATCACCGGCACATCCGGCAGTTCGGCCGCCAGTGCCGCTTCGCTGGCGGCAAGCAGATCGTCATGCGCCGAGATCCATTCGGGCGGATAGAGGAACAGGGCCTGCGCCCGGACATAGGCCAGCGGCCCGGCGAGCCGGAGCAACGCCAGGCGGGCCTCGAAGCAGCGCGCGATATGACGATCGGGCGCGCCCCAGCCGTTGACGACGACCAGCCGGCCGATCCTCGCCGCGTGATGGCGCGCCAGCCACAGGCCGGCCAGCCCGCCCGCGGCATGGCCGACGACATCGAACCGCTCGAGCCCGAGGTGATCGGCGACGCATAAGGCATCGCGGGCGAGGCTGGCGACGCCGGCCCAGTCGGCCGGCAGCACCCGTCCGCTGCGGCCGGTGCCCCGATGATCGTAGAGCACCACCCGGTATCGCCCGGCGAAGGCGGCGATCTGCGGCCGCCAGAAGCCGGCGCCGCCGCCGAGGCCCGAGGCGAACAGCACGGCGGGCCCGTCATCCCGCCCGTGAAGCTCCCAATGGATGCCGTCTGCGACGCCCGTCCGGGACATGAGCTCAGGCCTTGCCGACGTGGGCGATGCTGGCGATTTCGACCAGGAAGCCGGGCCTGACGAGACCGCACTGGATACAGAAGCGCGCGGGCTTGTCGCCGGGGAAATAGCGGGCGTAGACCGCGTTGATGGCGGCGTAATTCGCCCAGTCGGTGAGGAACACCATGTTGAAGGTGACATCGTCCATGGTGCCGCCGGCCGCTTCGATCACGGCCTTGATGGTCTCCAGCACCTGTTCCGCCTGCCTGCCCGCGTCGCCCTCGTGCGCGACGCCGCCCTCCTGGGTGAAGGCCAGCATCCCGGCGGTATAGACCGTGCCTTCGGCGAGCGTGCCCGGCGAGAAGGGGGCGATCGGGGCGGGCAGCCCCGGCGGGTTGATGATCGTCTTTGGCATGATGTTCGCTCTCTCAGGGGGTGGTGGCGAGGCCGAGGGCCCGGGTGAAATCGCCCGTGGTGGTCACCCAGCCGAAGAATGTCTCGGCGTTGTAGACGGTCGCGTCGTGGACGAAGCGGGGACCCACCTGGTGACAGCCGTCCTCGAGCAGGACGGCGAAATATTCGTGGAAGAAGGCATCGCGCAGCGTCGACTCGACGCAGACATTGGTGGCGATCCCGGTCAGCACCAGGTTGCGGATGCCGCGGCTGCGCAACATGCTGTCCAGCGTCGTGCCGGTGAAGCCGCTGTAGCGGGTCTTGGGCAGGACGAAGTCGCTCGGCTCGGGCTTCAGGCCGTCGATCAGTTCGTAATCCCAGCCCCCCCTGGCCAGCAGCTGGCCCTGAAGTTCCGGGCGCCGGCGCATGGTCTTCAGCGCGTTCGATTTCAGCGTGTTGGGGGACAGCGGTCCGCCCGCCTCGCGGTAGGCGGGGTCCCAGCCGTTCTGGAAATAGACCACCATCATGCCCGCGGCCCGCGCCGCCGAAAGGGTGGCGGCGATCCGCCCCGCCACCGCCGCCGCGCCGCCGATATCGAAGCCGGCGAGATCGGTGTAACCGCCGGGGGATGCATAGGCATTCTGCATGTCGACGACGATCAGCGCGGTCTCCCCGACCGCCAGCGTCAGGGCCTCGGGACGCGTCGCCAGTTGGATGCGGGAAGGGGGCTGAACGGACATGGCTCTTTCTCGCGTCTGGAACTATGCTAAACTGCAAAAGCCTGACCATTAGGTCAGGATTGGCCATGACCGGCCAATAAACCTTCGGCCTAATCCAGGGGGCGTAATGGCGGCGGATGTCAGCGGTGTGGGATCATCAGCATTACAGCCTGTCGCCCGGCCGGACAGGGGGACATGGCGGATGAAGGTCGTGATCGCCGACGATCACGTGATCTTCCGGCAGGGCCTGCGTCTCGCGCTGGAAGCCGCGCAGGCGGGATCGGAATTTCTCGAGGCCGGGGATTTCGACGGCCTGCTGCGGCTGGTCATGCGCCAGCGTGATCTGGGGCTTCTCATTCTCGACCTGAACATGCCGGGGCTCAGCCGCAGCACGGGGATCGCCACCTTGCGGGGCCACGTCGCGCCGGCGCCCATCCTCGTCCTCTCCGCCTCGGACGACAGCGAGGATGTCTTCTCGTCCCTGGCCGCCGGGGCGTCGGGCTATGTCCACAAGTCGGCCGGTCTCGACGTGCTGACGGAGGCGATCCGCACGGTCGGCCTTGGCGGGGTCTATGTTCCCCGCGACCTCGTCACCGGCGCGCGGCCCCCGGCGGCGAAGGCCACCCGCGTGGGAGAAGGGCCGCGCCTCACGCCCCGGCAGGCGGATGTGCTCCGCCTCGCGGCGGAAGGTCACGCCAACAAGGAAATCGCCTTCCGCCTCGGCATGGGCGAGGGCACGGTCAAGGCCCATCTGTCCCTGGTGATGCGGGAACTCGGCGTGCACAACCGGGTGCAGCTGCTGCGCGAGGTCGAGCGCCTGAAGGCGGCGGACTGGAGCCTCGGCTGATCAGCCGGGGGCGTTTCCAGCCCCCGCCAGCGCGCCGCGCAGCACCGCGTGTAACACGAGGGGCGCCACCGGCTTGTGCAGGACCTTGCGCCGCGCGGCATTGACCGCCTTCAGCCGGGCGAGGTCGTAATCCCCGGTCAGGATGATCCCCGGAAGCGGTTGCCCCGCCAGGCCCTCCAGCCGGTCGAAGGCGTGAAAGCCGCTGTCGGTCGCGCCCAGGTGCCAGTCGGCGACGACGAGATCGGGAACCCGTCCACCGAGAAGGGCGACGATGTCGTCGGTCGAGGCGGCGTGGATCACCTCGCAGCCCCAGTCGCGCATCAGATCGGCGAGGGCCGAGGCGATCTCGCGGTTGTCCTCGAGAAGGGCGATGAGACAGGGGCCATCGCGCAGGCGGCCCGGCTCCGGCGCGCGCGGGGCGGGGCGATGTTCCGGCACGACGGCCGAGCGGATGGTGACGGAAAAGACCGAACCCTTGCCCGGGCGGGACTGCACGGCGACGCGGTGGCCCAGCAGCCGGGCCAGACGCTCGACGATCGCGAGACCGAGGCCAAGCCCCGTCACCCCCTCGCGCCGGCCCCTGATCTGGACGAATTCCCAGAACACCTGGCGTTGCTCCTGTTCGCCGATGCCGCAGCCGGTATCCCAGACCTCGAGGCGGATGCCATCCTGCAGGCGCCGGCAACCCACCAGCACGCTGCCCCGGTCGGTGTATTTCAGGGCGTTCGAGACGTAATTCCGCAGGATGCGCGCCAACAGCCGATGATCCGAGCGGATGACGACATTGGCGGGCACGAGCTTCAGGGCGACGCGCCGCCGCCGTGCCTCGGGCAGGAAACTCTCGACCACGTCGGCCATCAGGTCGCCCAGATGCACCGGGCCGTTCATCGGGCGCATGGCGCCGGCATCGAGGCGGCTGTATTCGAGCAGGGATTCGAAAAGATCCATGCTGGCGGCCAGCGAGCGGTCGAGCGCGTCGACCGTGCGGCGACCGATCTCGCTGCTGATCTCGCGCCGGAGCGACGGCAGCAGCAGCGCCATCGCCTGCATCGGCTGGCGCACGTCATGACTGGTCGCGGCGAGGAATTTCGTCGTCGCGGCCGCCGCCAGCTCGGCCTTGTCGCGGGCCGCGCGCAGGTCGACGGTCCGTTCCTCGACCATGCGCTCCAGCCGCTCGGCCATCTCGACCTGTTCGGTGATCTCGGTATGGGTGCCGACCAGGCGGTAGGCGGTGCCTTCGGCGTCGCGCATCGCGGCGCCCCGCGACTTGATCCAGCGCCAGGTGCCGTCCCGGTGCTTCAGGCGGAATTCGACGCTGTAATCCGAGACGGCCTCGGTCAGATAGTCATTCAGCGCGCGGTTCACCTTCTCGACATCGTCGGGGTGAAGCCGCGAGGCGAAGGCGCCGATATTGTTCGGCAATTCGCCTTCCGCCGCGCCGACGAAATGCAGCCAGCGCGGCGAATAATGGACATGGCCCGTCAGCAGGTCCCAGTCCCAGATGCCGTCGTTCGTGCTCATCGCGACCAGACGGAAGACATCGCTGCTGTCGGTCGATCGGGATGGAACGTCCAAGGTTTCGGTCGACTGCGACAGGATATGGTCGGGAATGGGCAGCCTCGCCCTCAGGCGGCGGCGCCCGGATCCGTGTCCCGGTGCTTGGTGATCTTCATCCATACGTGTTCACCCGACGTGGTGGCCTTGTGACGCGGCGGACGCTCCGGGTCGGTGCAGGTCGGCAGGCATTCGATCACCGCATCATAATTCGGCTGGTGGAAGAAGGCCATGGAGATGCGCCCGGCGGAGACCGGGCTGCCGGCCGGCGGATTCACCACCCGGTGCATGGTCGAGACCCAGCGATCATTGGTCCAGTCGGCCATCAGGTCGCCCAGGTTGACGACGAAAGCCTCGGGCACATGCGGCACGTCGATCCAGCGGCCCGTCTTGTCGAGCACCTGCAGGCCGCCCGGCGTATCATCCGGCTTCACGATGGTCAGGCTGCCATAGTCGGTATGGGCGCCGGCGCGCAGCTGGCCGGGTTTCGGCGGGTGCTTCTGCGCCGGATAGTGCAGCACGGTGAAATTGGTGATGTGACGGTCGATCTTGTCGTCGAAGAAGCTCTCCGACATGCCGAGTGCCAGCGCGAAGATCCGCATGAGGCGAAACGACAGCCCCTCCATCGCCCGGTAATAGGCGCTCCAGACCGCGCGGAATTCGTCGTCGTCGGGCCACAGGTTCTCGGCGAAGAAACGGGCCGGGGTCGCGGCCCGTCGGTAGGCGTCCATCGGCCCTTCCAGCGGCCCGATGTTGAAGGATTCCTTGATGTCCGGCGGGGTCGGCTCGTCCAGGCTGTTGGCCAGGGCCTCGCTTTCCATCGCGACATAGCCGCGGTAGCGGTCGGCCGGCATCCGATAGGCGAGCTTCGCCGTCTCGGCGCCCGCGAAGAACCGCCGCGAAACCCGCCGGATATCGTCGATCAGCCTGTCCGGCACGCCATGGCCGCTGACCAGCAGGAAGCCGATATCGGTGCAGGCCCGGTCCACCGTCCGGGCGAGGGCGGCGATGGCCGCCTCGCCCCCGGCCGGATAGGCCGAGATGTCGATCAGGGGAATATTCACGCTCATGAGATCCGCTCCGTCCCGTATCCGTTCAGCCGTTGACGGCGGCGGCGGCAGGGCGCCGGGCACCCGCGAGGGTGAGGGCCGTGTAGGAGACGACCGCCAGCCCGGCCCCGACGAACCAGGCATAGCCGTAGATCCCGGTCCAGAACGCCCCGACATCGCCAAAGGCGTTGGGGAAGGCGGCATGAAGGAAGCCTGGGATATTGGGCAGCACGCTGATCGCGAAGGCGACGAGGGCAACAGGATTCCAGCCCTTCCGATAGCTGTAGGCGCCGTCCTCGCGGTAGAGGTCGGCGACGTCGAGCCGGGACCGGCGGATGATCCAGTAGTCGGCGATCATGATGCCGACGATGGGGCCGAGCAGCGCGCCATAGCCGACCAGCCAGACGAAGATGTAGCCATTGGTGCCCGCCAGCAGCTCCCACGGCATGGAAACGATGGCGATCGCCGCGGTGATATAGCCGCCGATCCGGTAGCTGATCCGGCTGGGCCAGAGCGCGGAGAAATCATAGGCCGGCCCGACCAGATTGGCCGCCAGATTGCACGACACCGTGTCGAGCGAGATGATGAGGAGGCCGATCAGCACGACGATGCCGCCGATCTTGCCGGAAAGCTGGACCGGGTCCCAGATCGCCTCGCCATAGACGATGACGGTGGCCGAGGTGGTGATCACGGCGACGAGGCCGAGCAGGGCCATCGGCCCCGGCAGGCCCACGGCCTGGCCCAGCACCTGGTCCCGCTGCGTCTTCGCGAAACGGGTGAAGTCCGGGATGTTGAGACAGAGCGTGGACCAGAAGCCGGCCATGGCGGTGAAGGACGGCCAGAAGATCGCCGCGAAGGACGGCGCGGACGCCGTTTCCGCCTTGCCCTTGAAGATGTCGCCGAGGCCGTCGGTCGCGTCCAGCGCCCACCAGACCATGAGGGCGCAGACGACGATCTTCAAGGGCGCAGTCCAGGTCTCCAGCTTGCGGATGTTGTCCAGGTTCTTGTTGATGAACAGGAACTGGATGCCCCAGAAGGCGAGGAACGCCAGCAATTGCCCGATGCCGATGCCAAGACCGGGCACCTGGGGGCCGACCAGCGATTGCCCGGCCATCACGCCCAGCAGGGTGAGAAGGGCGCTGCCGCCGATCCAGGTCTGGATGCCGTACCAGCCGCAGGCGACGATGGCCCGGGCGAGGGCGGGCAGCTGCGCGCCCCTCGTGCCGAAGCTGGCCCGGGCCAGCACCGCATAGGGAATGCCGTGGCGGGCGCCGGCGTGACCGATCAGGACCATGGGCACGAGGATGACCAGATTGCCGGCGAAGATGGTGAACACCGCCTGCAGGGGCGTCATGCCCTGCTCGATCAGCCCGCTGGCCAGCATATAGACCGGCACGCTGATGACCATGCCGATCCAGAGCGCGGCGAAGTGATACCAGCGCCAGGTGCGGACACGTTCGTCCGTCGGCGCCAGATCCTCATTCCATAGTCTGCTCGACTGCCCGTATTCGCCAGATTTGGCCATGGCCGATACTCCCCGAAGATACCCAACACCGTATCGAGATTAAGGGGCGTTTCCGGCCTCGGGTAGCCGGGCCGGGGGATTAGGCCGATGGTTTAGATCGGGGGGACATGCTTTTGCCCGGTCGCGGCGGGTGACAGCCTGATGCCGGATCGAACTGGGCCGGCAAAGGGGGCACGATGGAACCGATGACATCACGGACGGAGAGCCGGGGCGAGCGCCGTGCCCTGATCGCTACCGTCGAGCGGTTTCTGATCGACGGGCTCGATGCCGGCGATCCGGCGGCGGCCGGCGGTTTCGCGCCCCGCGCGCTGCTGCTGGATGCGACCGGCGGCACGGTGGCGGTCCCGCCCGAAGCCTGGATCCGTGCCTTTCGCGATGTTCATCATCACAGTTGCCACGGCGACTTCAGCCATGTCGTCGACACGAAGGCGGCGGCGGTATGCAGCCAGTTCACCCGGGTCAGCGTCCGGGGCGGCACGGTCATGCGCCAGGAATGCGCCGGGCATTTCCGCTTCCGGGACGGCTTGATCGTCGGCGCCGTGATCCATGCCAGCCGGCCGGTGGAGGTCGTCTGATGCGTTATGAAAGCCCGCTCGACGCCGCCGCGCTCGAGGACCTCGCCATCCGGCGTTACTTCGCCGCCGTCGATGCCAAGGATATCGAAGGCGTGCTGTCGTGCCTGCACGACGAGGCCCTGTTCACGGTGCAGACCGATTTCGTCTGCCATGCCGGCAAGCCGGCGATCCGGCGAATGCTGCGGGATTACTTCGCGGCCTTCGAGACGATCGTGCATCGCAATTTCCAGCTTTGCGCCGATCCGGCGACCGGCCGGGTCGCCGCGAGTTTCGAAGGCGTCGTCACCACGGCAGATGGCAACGCCACGCATCTCTACAATACCAATATCTGGCGGGTGCGGGATACGCGCTTCCAGGAAATTCACGTCTTCATGAGCGGGCCGAACGTCCTCGTCTGACGACGGGGGCGCTGGCCTCTCCACCAGGGTCCGACCGGCGGGCGCCGTGCCCGCCGGCAGGCGAGGCTTGTCCATGTAACGAGGAGTAACGGGGATGACAGGGGTAAAGAGGGCTGTATTCGGGAGCGCGATCCTGGCGGCGGCATGGACCTTCGGCGGCGCATCGGCGGCGCGGGCGGATATCATCCAGTGGAGCGATACGTCCGCCGGCATCCGCTATGGCGTCGACCATCGCGAACCCGCCAATCCGAATGACATCACTAAGGCGATCATCCAGCTGCAGCATGTCCATGGCTGGACCTATGGCCAGACCTTCATCGGCATCGACATCCTGAAGGGCGTCGACGAGGACGAGGAAGCGGCGGACGACGGCAATGGCCCGGCGACCGAAATCTATGCCGTGCTGCGCGAAAAGCTCAGCTCGGCCAAGATCTTCGGCGCGGCCTATGGCGGCCCGATCCGGGATATCGGCCTCACGATCGGTGGCGACATCTCCTATGACGACGATGTCTTCCACGGCCGGGTGCGAAAATTCGTCGTCGGCCCGACGATCGATTTCGATGTCCCCGGCTTTCTGTCCATCGGCCTGCTGCTGGGCACCGAGCATAATTACAACGGCATCGTGAACACGCCGGTCGATTTCGATCCGACCTGGCGCATCGAGACCGCCTGGGGTCTTCCGGTGCCGGTCGACATCGGCGTGCCGGTGAAGTTCAAGGGCTATATGAATATCGTCGGCCCGAAGGGAACGGACGGTTTCGGCAACGACACCGTCTATGAAATCCTGCTGGAGTCGGCCCTCATGTTCGATATCGGCACTCTGATCGGGGCACCGGACGCGTTGCAGATCGGGCTCGGCTATCAATGGTGGCGCAACAAATACGGCAATGATCCCGAGATCACGACCTTCGGCACCGAAGCCAGCGTGCCCCAGTTCGTCGCCGAGTTTCATTTCTGATCGCCCCGGGGGGAAGGCGCGAGCGGCACAGGCTTGCGTCTTCGACGCCCGTCGTTGAAGTGGACGTCAGGTCGGCGGCAGCCAGGGCGGGGCTTCGAAGGCCGCGTCGGCGAAGGGCTCGGGCGCGATCAGGGCCGGCGGACGCTCGGCATCCCGCAACTGATAGAACAGATGCGGCAGGCCGAGGGATGGGTCGTTGGTGGCGTCCGGGTAGGGCACCGCCGCCTGCCAGAGCGGATGATAGCGGATGGTGCCGGAGACGCTGCGATAGGGCAGGTCCAGAAGCACACTGGCGAGGCGGCGGTTCTGCTCCGCCCCGCCCGGCCCCGCCGTGCCGCCGGCGACCGCCGCCGCGATCGCGTAGTGATGCAGCGAGTTATAGGTCTGGCAGCCGATCTCGGGCGTCGCCTCGGGACCGAAGCGCTGCTTGTAGGTGTTGAAGAAGCGCCAGCCGATTTCATCGCGCGGCAGGCCGATCACCGTGCCGACGATGGCGCCGCGCCCCTTGTCCCCGACGAGTTCCGAGAAGGACCGGTGCAGCGCGCCATACTGGAGATAGAGCAGCGACGGCAGCGGCTGTTCCATGAACTGTAGATGGAAGCGGGCGAGGTCCCCGGCGAAGAAATGGGTCAGGGCCATGACCGCGGGCTCGTGCGCCCGGATCTCGTCCAGCAGCGGGCGCCAGTCCCCGGGGATGCGGCGCAGGATGCGCGGCGGAAACACCGGCCGCCAGCCGAATTGCTCGGCCGCCTGCGCCATCGCGTTGGCGATCACGATACTGTAGGGCTTGGGCCCCGACACGATGGCGATCCGGTTGTTGTCCGGTCGCCATTGCCCGGAATCGCGCAGCCAGGACAGGAACTTGATGAAACCCTGGCCATACCAGTATTCGGCCGGGTCCGACATGAAACAGCCGAAGTAACGCACGGGATCGCTCATCACCGTGTCGTGATGCTGCAGCAGGGTGTTGTTGTGGATATAGATGATGCCCGCGTCGGCGATCGCCTCATATTCCGAATTCTGCGAGCCGATGTTGTACCCCGCGATGATCGCGTGGACGCCCTCGGCGAGCAGGCGTCGGGCGGCGCGAACGGTTTCCTCGGCGGTCTGGGTGCCGGTATCGGCGAAGCTGGGTTTCAGAAGGCGGCCCAGGATGCCGCCCCGCCGGTTGATTTCCTCGCAGGCGAGGATGATGCCATTGCGGAACTCCCGCCCGTCGCCGGGCGAGGCGCCGGTCAGCGGGACCATGCCGCCGATGGGGATGAAGTCATCGCTCATGGCGCCCCTTCCGTGACCCGTGGCTTCACGAGAGTTCAGGCACGAGCTCGGGCTCGAACAGCACGTTGTGCATGATCACCCGCAGGCCCGGCGGGCTGACCGGCTTGATCATCACCGGAAAGCCCTGGCGCCGGATGTCGGCGATCAGATCGGGGCTGGTGTCGGCGGTGACCACGATCGCGGGACAGGGCAGCTCCAGAAGATCGTTGATCTGATGGACGATCTCGGTTCCATGCACGCCGCCGCGCAGCCGGTAGTCGGTGATGATGATATCGGGTGTCCGTTCGAGCGCCTTGAGCGCCGCCGGAATGTCGTCGAAGGCATCGAAAATCTCGACATTGATGCCCCAGCGCCGAAGCAGCGTCATCAGCGCATCGCGCAGGTGATGGTCATCCTCGAGGACGAGGCAGCACAGGCCGGTGAATTCCCCGCCGATCTTCTCGTTGATCTCGGGCTCGCCGACGTTGGAACGCCAGACATCGCCCAGCGGCACGTCGAGGGCGAACATCGATCCCTTGCCCGGGGTCGATTCCAGCGTGATCCGATGGCCCAGCACATCGGCCAGCCGCCGCGCGATGTTGAGGCCGAGGCCAAGGCTGTGCCGGCCCGATTGCTGCCCGCCGACGCGAAAGAATTCCTCGAAGATCTTTTCCCGATGCGCGGGGGCGATGCCGCAGCCGGTGTCGTGAACCTCGATCCGCAGGGTCTTGCCATGGCGCCGGCAACCCACCAGCACGCGGCCGATATCGGTATAGCGAATGGCATTGCCGACGAAATTGGACAGGACCCGTTCGAGCAGGGCGCGGTCGCTCTCGATCGCGTGTTTCGACGGCAGGATGCGCAGATCGATGCCCTTTTCCCGGGCCAGATGGGCGAACTGGATGCGCAGCCGGTCGAGCACGGTCGCGACCTGAAAGGTCTGAATGCGCGCCGCCACCTTGCCGGCATCGAGCTGGCCGATGTTGAGCAGCGCGCCGAGCAGATCCTCCATGATCGAGGCGGAAACATCCATCGCGTGAAGGGCTTCGATGCGTTCCTGTTCCGAGGTGGCGGAGAGGCAGGAATAGATCAGGATCTTGAGCGAGGCCAGCGGCTGGCGCAGATCATGATTGGCGGCCCGCAGAAAACGCGACTTGCTCTGATCCGCCGCCGCGGCGGTATCGCGCGAGCGCTCGAGGGCGCGCTGGATGCGCCAGTATTCGGTGATGTCGATGAAGAGGCTGCTGACCTCGCCGCCCGCTATCGCGCGGCATTCCACGCGCAGGACCTGACTGTCGGTGAAGATCAGCGTCAGGCCGTCGAGAGGGCCGAGGCGCGGCGGCCCGCCCGGGTCGGCCTCGGGCGGGACGGAATGAACGAGTTGGCTCGAGCCCTCGATCGCCTCGATCAGGGCCCGCTGGGACAGGCCCGGGGCAAGCCCGCCCGCGAGGCCCGCGAAACGCCGCGCGAAGGCGGCGTTGAAGGTGACCAGCTTCAGATCGCCGGACCAGACCGCGAGGCCGTGACCCAGCGCCTCGAAGGCCCGTGCCCGGCTGCCCTGTGTACCGTCACCGATTGCATCGGCGTCACCGGCGGCGGGCATGGTCAGTCGCCCCCCGACGTCTTGTCGATTTCGAGCGCGCGTCTCAGGGGGGCGGTGTTCTCGACGGCGAAGCGGATCGCCGCCTCCCGCGTGGCGATATTCAGTTTCTTCATCGCATTGCCAAGGTGCACGCGCACGGTCTGACGGCTGATGTCGAGTTCGGCCGAGATCGCCTGCAGGGACACGCCCTGGCCGAGGGCGGCGAGAACCTCGGTTTCGCGCCGGGTCAGATGGGCGAGGGCGGATTGAATGTCGCCGCGCTCGTCGCGCGGGGCGGGGGCGACGTCACGGGCCGCCGGCCGGCGCTCCCCGCCTGGCGCCGTGCCGAGGGCGCGGGTCAGGATGTCGCGCGGAAAGGCGACCTCGCCCGCCATCACCCGGCTCAGGGCCAGCCTGATTTCCGATGGGCCGTAAGACTTCGGAATATAGCCGACGACACCGTGGCGGATCGCCTCCAGCACATGCTCGGGATCCTCGTGGACGGAGATGACGACCACGGGGACCGCCGGAAAGCGGCTGCGCAACACCTGCAGTCCCTCGAAATCGCGGAACCCCGGCATGACGAGGTCGATGATGACGAGGCTGATCGTCGGATTGCGCTCGAGCGCGCTCAGCGCTTCATCGAAGCTCGCCGCCTCCTCGACATCGCCATCCGCGCCGAGGCTGCGCGCCACCTGGCGCAGGGACTCCCGCACCACCCAATGATCGTCCGCGATCAGGATGGTCATCCGGGGGAAGGCCGATGCGGGCTCATCCAGCTTGGACAAGGGAAGGCTCATGATTCCTCGAGGGCCCCTTCGCTTCGGCCGGGGCAACTGCCGCTATTTTCATCACATGCATCCATCTATAGCGGACCCGCCGCCATGGCAACGACAGACGCTGCCGCCGCCATGTGGGGGGATGGAACCGCCGGTACTCGTGGGGAAAGGCATGAGAGGGTTATCCTCGGGTCGTCTAGAACTTTCGATATGATGGAAGCATAAAAATTTAATCGGGGTATATATAATTTATTGACAGTTACGTTATTTGCTTCTTAGCCTTGATCCAGACAAGGCGGGCGGGATGGGGTGTCCCCCAAAACGCCATTACTAGACATATCGATAATATCCAGATTGACCGACCATCACGGAGATGAATCGCTATGACGAATACAGTTGGGGGCCAGAGGGGCAAGGCCGGCCAAAAGCGTTCGATGACCCGGCGATCGGCCCTCAAGGTCGGTCTGGGCGGTGTCGCGATGACATTCGCCGCGCCCTATATCGCGCGGGGCATGAGCGACAAGATCCTGGTCGGGGTGCCGTCGTCACTCTCGACCCCTTACGGCGTCGCCGATGACACCGACCATCTGAACGGCACAAGGCTCGCGGTCGAGGAAATCAACGCGGCCGGCGGCGTGCTGGGGCGCGAGATCGAGTTGTTCGTGCCCGACGTCGACAAGCTCTCGCCCGAGAGCTGCCGTCAGGCGATCGCCGCCTGCATCGACAAGAAGGTCCACGCGATCTCGAACTCCTTCGTCTTCGCCCCGATCGCGGCGATGGATGAATCGACCAAATACAAATGTCCCTATCTGAACGGCAACGCCCAGCGCCTGCCGACCGAGGCTTTCCGGGCCGATCCGGTCAAATACAGCCATGTGCTGCAGACCTGCCCGGCCGAGGTGAATTACGGCTGGACCTATCCCCTGTGGCTGAAGGCCATGGAGGAAACCGGGGTCTGGAAGCCGAAGAACCGCAAGATCCATATCGTCGCGGAACAGGTCGGTTACTGCCAGACCATCCTGAAGGCCGCGCGCGAGTCCATTCCGAAGTTCGACTTCGAACTGGCCGCCGTCACCGACATCCAGTATCCGGTGAACGACTGGGGTCCGGTCATCCAGCAGCTCAAGGAAGTCGACGCCGGCGCGATCATGATCGACCATTGGGTCGCCGCCGAATATGCCGCCTTCTGCAAGCAGTTCCGCGCCAATCCGGTCGAGAATTCGCTGGTCTATCTGCAGTATGGCCCGTCGCAGCCGGAATTCCTCGAACTCGGCGGCAAGTCGACCGAGGGCTTCTGCTGGGCGACCACCCTTGGCGTTTACGGCGACGAGCGCGGCCAGGGCTTCCGCAAGAAATACGTCGAACGCTTCCCCGAGTTCGAGGGGAACATGGGCCTCGTCTATACCGGCAATGGTTACGACATCATCCACTACCTGAAGCTCGCCTGGGAAGCGACCGGCAAGCCGGAAGATTTCGCCGGCAATGTCGCCTGGATCCGCAACAATCCCTATCGCGGGGTCTGCGGCCTGATCGACATGAAGAACGACCTGCAGGAAGCGCGTCACTTCCCCGACAACGGTTTCGGCAATCAGTCGGCCGACCTCGAAAAGGGCATGTCCCAGCTCTTCGTCCAGGTTCAGGGCGGCGCGCACAAGATCATCTGGCCGAACGAGATCGCGGAATCGAAGCTCGTCGCCGCCCCGTGGTGGAGCTGAGCCGCGATGGCGGGATCGAGCGACGCGCCGATCTTTTCCTGTGACAACCTCTCGCTCGACCTCGGCGGGCGAGAGGTCCTCAGGAACATCGGCTTTCAACTGCGCGCGGGCGAAGTGCTGGGCATCATCGGCCCGAACGGGGCGGGGAAGACCAGTCTTCTCGAAATCCTGTCGGGCCGTTACCAGCCGAAGACCGGGCGCGTAACCTACAAGGGCCGCGATATCACGCCGCTGAAACTGTTCGAGCGGGCGCGGCTCGGCATCGGCCGGACCTATCAGACGCCGATCGTCTGCGAGGATCTGTCGGTGGGCGAGACCTTCAAGGCGGCCCGTCAGGCCTACAAGCCCTATCTGACCCGCTTCGACGCCGAATATGGCGCCAACCTCGTTCACTTCACCGCGCCATACGAGAAGGCGAATGCCCAGCTCAAGACCTTCGAGCGGCGCAAGCTCCTGATGGCCAATCTTTTGATGCGCCGGCCGAATGTCCTTCTGATGGACGAGCCGGCGGCGGGCCTGATCAATGCCGAGATCGACGAGATCGACCAGATCCTGCGCATGTTGTCGAAGGAGATGAATGTCGCCGTGCTCATCGTCGAGCACCGCATCGAGCTGCTCGCCTCGATCGCCGATCGCGTGATCGTGATGGATGCCGGCGAGGTCATCGCCGCGGGCGAACTCGCCGATGTCATCAGGAGCCCCGCCGTCCGTGCCGCCTATTTCGAGGCGCATTGAGCCCAAGCGCAGGGGAATGGAATGACTGAAGTTCTGAAAATCGATGGGCTGTCCGCCGGATACGGGCCGCTGCGGGTCATCCACGATCTCGATCTCGTGATCTGGCCGGGCGAGAGGCTCGGCATCGTCGGCCTGAACGGCCACGGCAAGACCACGCTGATCTATGCCATCGCCGGGCTGACCGGCTGGCAGCGCGGCTCGATCCTGCTGAACGGCGAACAGATCGGGCGCACGCGCAGCCAGGGCGCCGGGCGTTACACCCACCAGATCGTGCGCAAGGGCCTCGCCATCATGCCCCAGGGCGATGAAATCTTCACCGGCCTCACGGTCGAGGAACATCTCGATTCCGGCGCCTTCACCAGGGAAGCCTGGCGCGATCGCAAGACCCGCAAGGAGAGGGTGCTCGATCTGTTCGAGCCCCTGCGCAAGCTGATGAAGACGCCGGTCGGCCGGCTTTCGGGTGGCGAGCGCCGCATGGTCTCGATCGGGCGCGGCCTGATGACCGACGCGAAGCTCTATCTCGTCGACGAGCCGTCCCTCGGCCTCGCGCCCAAGCTGGGGCAGAGCGTGATGGAGGCGCTGCTCGCGATCGACCTCGAGGACAGCGCCATGTTCATCGCCGAACAGAATGTCGCCCTGCTGGAAGGCCGGGTGGACCGGGTGATCGGCATGCACGCCGGCAAACTGAAGGGCGAGGCTTCGACCACGCTCGGCATCGGCTGAACGGAACAGGTCCCATGGAAATCGCCCAGATCCTCAGCAATGCCATCATCGTCGCCGCGATCTACGGCCTGATCGCGGTCGCCGTCTCGATCACCTGGTCCAGCCTCGGCCTGATCAATCTCGGTTATGGCTTCGTCTTTTCCTTCGCGGGCTACTGGGCCTGGCTCACGGCGCAGCATCTGTCCGAATGGCCGCCGCTGATCGCCGCGGCGGGCATCCTCGGCGGCGCGGTCGGCGGCGTCATCATCTGCCTCGTCGTCTTCATTCCGCTGCATGACAAGCCGAATTTCACGACGCGCGGCATGATCGGCACCCTGGCGATCAGCCTGATCGGCTCCCAGGCCCTGCTGATGCAGTTCGGCCCACGCGCCAAGTCGCTGCCGGAACTGTTCGGTTCCTGGCAGGTCGATGTCGCGGGCATGGCCCTCACTTCGGACAAGATCGGCATCGTCCTGTGCTCGGCCCTGATGCTCGGTGTCGTCGTCATCTGGATGAAGGGCAGCCGGCGCGGCCTTGAAATCCGGGCCATGATGATGAACCCCCATGCCGCCTCCATCGTCGGCATCGGCATCCGCTCCACCGGCATCTACGTCATGGCCCTGACCGGGGCGATGGCGGGCCTCGCCTCGGTCCTTCTGTCGCAGACCTATTACATCGCGCCCTTCAGCGGCCTGACGCCGCTCATCAAGGGCGTCAGCATCGCGCTCTGCGGCGGGCTCGGCTCCGTCCAGGGGGCGGTGATCGCCGCCATGATGCTGGGCCTGACCGAAGCGGCGACCTCCCGTTTCCTTGGCGGGCAATATGTCCTGATCACCCAGTTCCTCGTCATCATCATGATCCTGATCGTGCGCCCGCACGGCATCTCGGGACTTCTGGACAAGGCTCGTGAACAATGACCGAAACGCAGCCCGGAAAACTCCAGCCGATCACCTGGCACAATCCGCTCGAGCCCTGGGGCGCCGATCAGGGCAATCCCGAACTCACCTCGGTCGCGCAACCCGATGCCGGTGATGTCTGGCGCGCCAATACCGCCTACAAGGCCAAGACCTACAAGGTCGGCCGGCTGAAGCACTATGTGATCTGGTCGAACCATGGCCGCCGGCTGTGGCGCCGCTGGCGCTGGTGGCCGACACGGCGCAATGTCCTGCAGATCCGAGGCCTCTACAATCGCAAGACCCTGAAGGCCGAGAAGAAGATCCAGGATCGGCGGCCGATCTACTGGGCGGTCTGCCTGGCGCTGCTCGCCATCGGGCCCTTCGTCTTTCCGGCCTCCATGTATAATACGCTGCTCTCGGCGGGCACGATCTTCGGCGTCTTCGCCGCGATCAATGTCTGCTGGACGCTGATCCTCGGCACCGCCAGCATCTTCACCCTGGCGAGTTACGCCGTCGTCGGGGTGGCGGCTTTCGTCACGACCTATCTGTCGATGCAATGGGGCCTGCCCTGGTACACGCTGCCGGTCGGCGGCGCCTTCATCGGCCTTGTCATGGGCGGGGTCATCGCCATACCGGCGCTGCGGCTCGACGGCTTCTATTACGCGCTGCTGACCCTTGGCCTCAACGAGCTTTGCCGCGTGTTCTTCACGACGACGAAGGCTTTCGGTTCGGCTTCGGGCGGGCTTTACGGCGCCGACAGTTTCATCCCCGACAGCTGGTCGCCGGTGGCGCAATCGCTGCTGTCCTATTACTCCGCCTTCGGGCTGCTGCTCGCGACGCTGTTCCTGTTCCGCTTCATCAACGGCAAGCGCCTGGGGCGGGTCCTGCGCATGGCGCCCGAAAAGCGCGAAGCCTTCGCCGAAGCCTGCGGCGTCGACTATCGCCGGGCGCGCATCATCATCTTCGTGCTGACCTCGGCCGCGCTCGGTTTCATCGGCGGCTTCTACGCCACGCTCTATCGCGGCACCGCCTTCTCGATCTTCAGTTTCGATACCGTCTTGCTTGGCCTCGCCATGGTCACCATCGGCGGCATCGGCAAGGCGGAAGGCGCGATCCTCGGCACCCTGGTCGTCATCTTCCTCGACAAGGTGCTGATCGGCCTTGGCCCGGCGCGACTGTTCCTGATCGGGCTGATCATGCTCGGGGTCGTGCTCTTCACCAACAACGGCTACTTCGGCATCAAGAAGCAGTTCAACGCCTGGCGCGACAAGAAGCGCGGCGAATGGCGCTCCATGCGCTCGGAAAAGGGCGGCGAGGCCCTGCCCGAGGAAGCGACGGAGCGCGACAACAAGGACGAGGTCTATTTCCTGCGCTTCGACAAGATGCAGCGGGATTACCTGAAGACTATGATCTGCCCGGAAATCATCGAGGAGCACCGCCGCCAGCCGCTGGGCCAGCACAGCGCCGCGCTCGAGCGCTTGCTGATGTATTTCCGCCGCGCGCCCATGGACGACAAATACGCCCTGCAGCGCAATGCCGAGACCGGCCGCTACAAGATCATCGCCTTCTCGGGCCAGCGCGGCGTTTCGCCCCGCGTGGTCGAGGACCGCGAGTACGACACGATCGGCGATGGCTACCACGCGATCTTCGTCCGCCGCGTCCACGATCTGATGGAGGCCTGATGCCGTGCAACCGTCCCCAACCGGAGGCCCGCCGCCCATGACCGAGCCGCTCGATCCCGTCCCGGTCGACGCCGAACTGGCCGTCCGCGACTATTTCGACGCGAAGACGCGGCGCTATCTGAAGCGTGTCATCACGCCCGATCTGATCGCGGAACATCGCCGCGATCCGCACGCCCAGCACCGCAGCGAGCCGCTGGGACGCCTGCTGTTCTATTTCAAGAGCCTGCCGGTCGGCCAGCAATACGCCCTGCGTCTCACGGCGGACGGGCGTTACCGCATCACCGACATTCCAAGGCCGGGGGAGCGCCCGGCCGATGTGGACGCGACCGACTATCCCGACACCGCCTCGGGTCTCCACGGGATCTTCCTGCGCAAGATCAACGATTTGATGGGTAAGCACGATGGCTGAACAGAAGATCTTCGGATATGCCGACCGCCTGTCGGTGAAACAGGGCGGACGCCTCGCCATCCACGTCAATTGCGACGGGGCGAGCGAGGCCGAGGCCCAGCTCGTCCGCCTGATCCACGGCGACAGCAACACCGAAGCCGGCCCCGGCTATGTCGAGGAGGAGATCGCCCATCCCGCCAATGGGCGCTGGGCGGTGAAGAAGCAGTTCACCCAGCTCGGCAGTTTCCTGACGGTCGAGGATCCGGCGCTGCATCTGAAACTCGACGGCACCCTGTCGATGATGGCCTTCATCTGGCCGTCGATGCCAAAGCACGGCGTGCGCCAGACCATCATGGGCCGCTGGGACACGCTGACCAACGAGGGTTTCGCCCTCGGCATCAACCCCGACGGCTATCTCGAATTCTGGGTCGGCAACGGCAGGGATGTCGACTATGTCACCGCCGAAATGCCGCTGATCCGCCATGTCTGGTATCTGGTCGGCGTCAGCTATGACGCGGCGACCGGCGCGGCGACGATCTATCAGGAAGGCGTTCTCAATCGTTACAATTCCCTGATCGGGACGACGACGCCCTATGATTTCTCGTCCCATGTCCAGACGCGCTTTCGCTTCGCCCAGCTGAACCGGCCGGATGTGCCCTTCCTGATCGGCGGCGCGCGCGACAATCACGCGCTGCGCGGCGATTTCGTCAGCGATCTCTACGCCGGCAAGATCGACCGTCCCTTCATCAGCGAGCGGGTGCTGACCCGCGCCGAGATGGACGCGGTCAAGGCCGGCCATCTGCCGCCGGCCGATGGCCTCATGGCCTATTGGGACACGGCGGCGGGCTACACCGACGACGGCATCGGCCACGACGTGATCGACACCGGCCCCTGGCGCCTGCCGACCCGGGGCGTCAATCACCCGGTGCGCGGCATGACCGGCTGGAACTGGACCGGCCGCAACGATTGTTTCCGTCTCGCCCCCCATGAGTTCGGCGGCATCGAATTCCACCCGGACACGGTGACCGACTGCGGCTGGGAAGTGACGAAGACGGTCGAGATTCCGGCCACCCTGAAGAGCGGGGTCTATGCCTTCCGCCTGCGCGTCGGGCCGGGGCGGGGCATCGCCGAGGACTATGTCGTCTTCTTCGTCCGTCAGGCGAAGCCGACGGCCAGGCTCTGCTTCCTGGTGCCGACCGCGAGCTATCTCGCCTATGCCAACGAGACCCTGGCCTTCGATGCCCAGATCGTGCAGCCGATGACCGGCCAGCCGCCGATCATTTCCGATGTCGAGATCGAGACCTACGAGCACCGCGAATACGGGCTGTCGACCTATAATTCCTACGAGGATGGCGCCGGCGTCTGTTTCACCTCGTGGAAGCGGCCGATCATCAACATGCGGCCCAAGTTCCGCAATTCCTGGATGGGCACGCCCTGGCAGTTTCCGGCCGATCTCTCGATCGTCGCCTGGATCGAACATTGCGGTTACGACTGCGATTTCATCACCGACGATGACCTGCACAACGAAGGGCTGGACGCCCTGAAGCCCTATAATTGCGTCCTGACCGGCACCCATCCCGAATATGTCTCGGAGCGGATGCTCGACGCCCAGGAAGACTACGTCGCGCAGGGCGGCCGCCTCGTCTACATGGGCGGCAATGGTTACTACTGGTGCGTCAACTTCGACCCGGAAGAGCCGGCCTGCATGGAGGTGCGCAAGCTCGACAGCGGGATGCGCGCCTGGGCCGCCAAACCCGGCGAGCATTACCTGCAGACCAACGGCAGCAAGAGCGGCCTGTGGCGCAACCGTGGCCGCGCGCCGCAGAAGCTGGTCGGCGTCGGCATGATTTCGGAAGGCTTCGAAACCTCGGCCCCGTTCCGCCGGATGCCGGATTCCTGGCACCGGACCGTCTCCTGGATCACCGAAGGGGTCGAGGGCGAGCTGATCGGCGATGAAGGCCTCGCCTATGGCGGCGCGGCGGGTATCGAGATCGATCGCTATGATCTGTCCCTTGGCACGCCGCCGCATACGAAGATCATCGCCTCCTCCGGCGGGCATACCGACAATTATGTGCTGGCGACCGAGGAAATCCTCTATGCCTATGCCGGCATGGTCGGGACCCTCGATTACCGGATCCGGGCCGACATGATCTATTACACCAGCTGGAATCACGGCGCGGTGTTCAGCACCGGCTCCATCGCCTTCGGTCAGGCCCTGCCCGCCAAGGGTTTCGCCGGGACGACATCGAAGGTGCTGCGCAATGTCGTCGATGCCTTCCTCAAGGATGGCCCGCTGCCCGGCCGGCAGTGGACCCTCGAGGAGAAACAGTGGCGCTGAAGTCTTTCCGGCCGGCAGGGCTTCTCCTGACGGCCGGATGCGCGCCGCTGGCCCGCGCCTTGCCCTTCATGGTAGTCTCGGGCCATGAAAACCCCAGGGAAAGAACCCGGCCCCCGCAGGGTCCGGCTGATGCAGGCGGAAAAGCCCGATGCGGGCCCGCGCGGCGAGAAGCCGGCCCCGATCGATTCCGAGACCATCCCCTTCGAGCGGCAGGTCGGCGCCGTCCTGCGCCGCCTCCGGGTCAAGAGCGGTCTTACCCTCGCTGAACTGTCCGAAGGGGCGGGGATCAGCAGCGGGATGCTCAGCCGGATCGAGACCGGCAATGTCATGGCCAGCCTCGACACCCTGCGCCGCCTGACGCGGGCCGTGGGCGTCGATCTGTCCGTCCTGTTCCGCGAGACCGAAAGGGGCGAGGGGCACGCCCAGTTGATCAAGGGCGGCGACCAGATGGAAGTGGTGCGCAGTGGCACCCGCCACGGCCATACCTACCGGCTTCTGTCCTATGATCGCGGCCCCAAGAAGAAGTTCGAACCCTTCCTGATCGAGATGGACCGCGAGAGCGAGATCTATCCCCGCTTCCAGCATCCGGGGACGGAGTTCATCTACATGCTCGAGGGGCGTATGGATTATCGCTTCGGCGACCGCACCTATCTGCTGGAGCCGGGCGATGCCTTCACCTTCTCCGGCGAGGTCGAGCACGGCCCCGAAAAACTCCATGTCGAGCGGACGATCTTCCTTTCGATCATCATCTACGACGAAAGCGCGGGGTAGGCCCCCGCGCGTCGCCGGTTACAGGCTGCCCGGGATCCAGCGCGTCCCCGCCAGCGGCACCTGGGCCATGGCCGCCGCCTCGATGGTCAGGGCGGACAGGTCCTCGGGCTCCAGATTGTGCAGCGAGCTCTTGCCGCAGGCCCGGGCCAGGGTCTGGGCTTCCAGCGTCAGCACCTTCAGGTAATTGGCGAGGCGCCGCCCGGCCGCGACCGGGTCGAGCCGGGCCGACAGCACCGGGTCCTGCGTGGTGATACCCGCGGGGTCCAGACCCTCGTGCCAGTCGTCATAGGCGCCGGCCGTGGTGCCCAGGGCCTGATATTCGGCTTCGAGGGCCGGATCATTGTCGCCCAGCGCGATCAGGGCGGCGGTGCCGATCGAGACGGCATCGGCCCCCAGCGCCATGCATTTGGCGACATCGGCGCCATTGCGGATCCCGCCCGAGACGATCAGCTGCACCTTGCGGTGCATCCCCAGGTCCTGCAGGGCCTGAACGGCGGGACGGATCGCGGCCAGGGTCGGAATGCCGACATGCTCGATGAAGACCTCCTGCGTCGCCGCCGTGCCGCCCTGCATCCCGTCGAGCACGATCACGTCGGCGCCGGACTTCACCGCCAGGGCCGTATCGTAATAGGGGCGGGAGGCGCCGATCTTCAGATAGATCGGCTTTTCCCAATTGGTCAGCTCGCGGAGTTCCTCGATCTTGATTTCGAGATCGTCGCAGCCGGTCCAGTCGGGATGGCGGCAGGCCGAACGCTGGTCGATGCCTTCCGGCAGATCGCGCATCTTCGCCACCCGGGGCGAGATTTTCTGGCCCAGCAGCATACCGCCGCCGCCCGGCTTCGCCCCCTGACCGACCACGATCTCGATCGCGTCGGCCCGGCGCAGGTCGTGCAGATTCATGCCATAGCGCGACGGCAGATATTGATAGACCAGCTTGTCCGAATGGCCCCGCTCCTCGGGGGTCATGCCGCCGTCGCCGGTGGTGGTCGAGGTGCCGGCCAGGGTCGCGCCGCGTCCCAGGGCTTCCTTGGCCTGACTGGACAGGGAGCCGAAGCTCATGCCGGCGATGGTGACCGGAATATCAAGCTCGATCGGCTTCCTGGCGAAGCGCGTGCCCAGCACCACCTTGGTGCTGCATTTCTCGCGGTAGCCTTCGAGGGGATAACGGCTCATCGAGGCGCCGAGAAAGACCAGATCGTCGAAATTGGGCAGGCGCCGCTTGGTGCCGCCGCCCCTGATGTCATAGATCCCGGTCGCCGCCGCGCGGCGGATCTCGGAAATGGCGTAATCGTCGAATGTCGCCGACTTGCGGGGCGTGGTGTGCTGCCGGCCGCCGTGATGGATCGTGTCGCTCATCAATAGGCTCCCGCGTTGTCGACCTTGAAGTGATAGAGATCGCGTGCCGAGCCGTAACGCCGGAAGGCGTCGACGGGGACATCGGTCACGCCGGCGGCGGCCAGCAACCCGGCCAGTTCCGCCCTGTGTTCATCGCGCAAGGGCTTCTCGATACAGTCGGCGCCAAGGCTGGTGACCGCGCCCCGGACATAAAGCCGCGCCTCATAGATCGAATCGCCCAGGGATTCGCCGGCATCGCCGAGGACGACGAGGCGCCCGGTCTGCGCCATGAAGGCGGACAGATGGCCGACGTCGCCCTTCACGACGATATCGATCCCCTTCATCGAAATGCCGCAGCGCGCCGCCGCATTGCCGTCGATCACCAGAAGGCCGCCCCGGCCCGAGGCCCCGGCCGCCATGCTGGCGTCGCCGGTGACATGGACCTTGCCCGCGCTCATGGTCTCGGCCACACCCTGTCCGGCGTTGCCTTTCACCGTGATTTCGGCGCCGTGATTCATGCCGGCGGTGAAATAGCCGGTGTTACCCTCGACCTCGACGGTCAGGGGGCGGTCGATGCCGACGGCGACCGAATGGTGGCCGCGCACATTGGCGACATGCCACACGCTGCCCTCGGGCGCCGAAGCCGCATCCTGCAGGCGGCTGTTCAGATCGCGGATGGTCGCGCTCTTCAGGTCGATCACGCCGGTCATTGGCCGCGCTCCCAGAAATAGACGGTGGCGGGTTTCGGCTCCCAGACCCGGGCGTTATCGATGCCCGGCAGGTCGACGAGGCTGCGATATTCCGAGCCGAAGGCGACATAGGATTCGGTTTCGGCCATGACGGCGGGCTTGCAGGCGATCGGATCGCGCAGCACGCCGAAGCCGCTTTCGGTGCCGACGACGAAGGTGAAGAAGCCGTCGAGATCGGTCAGGCCGGATTGCAGGGCTCCGCCCAGGCTCTGGCCCTGGCGCATCCGCCAGGTCAGGTAACCGGCGGCGACCTCGCTGTCATTCTCGGTCGTGATGGTCACGCCCTCGCGGCGCAATTCCCGGCGCAGCGAATTATGGTTGGACAGCGAGCCATTGTGGACAAGGCACTGGTCGCGCCCGGTCGAGAAAGGATGCGCGCCATCGGTGGTGACGGCGGATTCCGTCGCCATCCGGGTATGGGCGACGCCATGGCTGCCCGCCATGCGCTCGATGCCGAAGGCCTTGCCGACGGCGACGGGATTGCCCACTTCCTTGAAGATTTCCATGCGCCGCCCCTTGCCGACCACGGCGATCTCGGGCGCATGGGCGGTCAGCCAGGCCTCGGCATGGCCGAGGTCGGTCTCGGCCACCGAGACGATCGCCTGGGTATGGCGGACGGCGAAATCCAGTTCCTTGCCCAGCGCCTCGGCCAGGCGGCCGGCGACGGCGGCCACATGACCTTCGCTCGCACCGTGCAGCGAGAGTTTCACCATGTCCGGCCGGCCTTCGCCGTAAATGGCGAAGCCGGCGGAATCCGGGCCCCGGCTGCACAATGTCGCCATCATACCGCCCAGCATTTCACCGAGCCTCGGCTCCAGCGACGAATCTTTCAGAAAGAGACCTGCGATACCACACATGTAACACCCACGATCAATAGAAGGACAGGTAGCGGCTGGTCTCCCATTCGGAGACATGTCGGTGGTAGTCCAGCCATTCCATGCGCTTCAGCGAGACGAATTCAGCGATGAAGCCGGTGCCCAGGGCATCGGCGAAGAACGTGTCGGCCTCGAGGGCGTCGACCGCCTCCTTCAGCGACTGGGGCAGGATGGACACGCCCCGGGCCGCGACCTCGTCGAGCGAGAGTTCATAGAAATTGCAATTATGGCCCGGGCCGGGATCGAGCTTGCGGTCGATGCCGTCGAGACCGGCGGCGATCAGCGCGGCCGTGGCGAGATAGGGATTCATCGCGCCGTCGCCGGTGCGGATTTCCAGCCGGCCGTAAGGCACGCGCACCATGGCGGTGCGGTTGTTGTCGCCGTAAGCGATGAAGACCGGCGCCCAGGTGGTGCCCGACAGGTTCCGCCCGACCACCAGCCGCTTGTAGGAATTGACCGTGGGCGCCATCAGCGCGGTCAGGGCCGGCGCGTGATGCATGATCCCGGCCAGGAAATGATAGGCCAGTTCCGACAGCTCCAGCCCGCCCGGATCGGCGCGGTCGTGGAACAGGTTGCGTCCCGAGGCATCGGCCAGCGAACAATGGACATGCATCCCGCTGCCGGTCGATTCCGATTTCGGCTTGGGCATGAAGCTGCAGATGGCGCCGAGCTCATGGGCGATCTCGGTCGCCGCCATCTTGAACAGGGTGATCTGGTCTGCCGTCGTCATCGCGTCGGCATAGTGGAAATTGATCTCGTACTGGCCGTTCGCGTCCTCGTGATCGATCTGATAGACGTCGATGCCGACCGCCTGCAGCGAGACCACAAGGCGCTCCAGAAAGGTGCGGCCCCGGGCGATACCCTTGTAGTCATAGGCGGGCTTGGCCAGCGTGTCGGTGCCGTCGATCGGGGTGAGGCTACCGTCCTCGCCTTTGCAATAGAGGATGAATTCCGGCTCCAGCCCGGTGTTCAGGGTCCAGCCGCGTTCGGCCAGACGGGCGACCTGGGCGGCCAGGATGTTGCGGGTATCGAAGCCATGGGCCGCGCCCTTGACCGTGCCCGTGCCCATCACCCGGGCATAGCCGGGCATCCAGGGCAGCAGGGTGAGGGTGGAAAGGTCGCCGACCAGCATGAATTCCGCGTGATGCGGCTTCATGCCGAGGCCCCAGACACCGGCACCCGCGAAGCCCGCGCCGTCACCGAGAACGTCGCCGAGATGAGAGACGGGAACGGCTTTCGCCTTGGGCACGCCATGGATATCGACGAACTGCGCGAGCACGAAGCCGACGCCCTTCGAGCGCAGGAAATCGATGGCGCCGGCGCAGTCCAGTCCGAGCGGCACCAGCAGGGCATTTTCGGTAAGCGAGGTCCAGGTCATGGCATCATCCCTCTGGCGTGGCGGAAGCGGGGAAGGAGAATCTTCGTGGCCGCGCCGATGGATTCGATATTGCATCCCATGCAAAAAAAGTAAATACAGGTAATTATTTTTCCAATCAAAGCGACGACCGAAGCGGCGGGCGGAACAGCGGGCAGGAGCAGGGGACCATGACGGAGCAGGCGGTTTCACCCGGGGGGACGGATCCCTGGTCCACGCCCTACTGGTGGCAGGCGGCGCCGCGCCAACGGTTCGACCACGCCCCGCTGCCGGACCGGGCGGATGTGGTCATCGTCGGCGCGGGCTTCACCGGAACTTCGGCGGCGCTGGTCCTCGCGCGGGCCGGCCGGAATGTCGTGCTGCTGGACAGCGGTGCCCCCGGACAGGGCGCGAGCAGCCGGAACGGCGGCCAGGTCGGCAGCGGCAATCAGAAGTTCAAGGTCGCGGCGCTGATCGCCCAGCGCGGCGAGGCCAAGGCGACCGCCCTCCTTCGCGAGGGGACGGCCATGCTGGGCCATATCGGCGATCTGATCACCCGCGAGGGCATCGCCTGCGATTACACGATCTGCGGACGCTTCCGGGGCTGCGTCCGGCCCGAGCATTACGACGCCATGGCCCGCGACATGGAGGATCTGCGCCGCGTCGCGGGGGTTACGTCCTACATGGTGCCGAAGGCGGAGCAGCGGCGGGAAATCGGCAGCGACTATTATCACGGTGGCTCGGTCCTGCCGGCCGATGCCAGCCTGCATCCCGGCAAATATCATGGCGGTCTGCTCGATCTGGCGCGGGCGGCCGGGGCCTCGGTCCATGGTTTCGCGGCGGCGACGGCGATCACGCGGGATGGTCCGGGTTTCGTCGTCACGACCGCGCGGGGCCGGATCGCCACCCGGAACGTGATCGTCGCGACCAATGGCTACACCGGCGATCTGGTGCCCCATTTGCGCCGGCGCATGGTCACCGTCCATTCCGCCATCATCGCGTCCGAGCCGCTGGCGCCGGGGGTGATCGATCGCCTGATGCCGAAGCGGCGTGTCTATGGCTGCACCGCCCGGGTCTTCCATTACTTTCGGCCCTCGCCCGATGGCACCCGCATCCTGTGGGGCGGGCGCGTGGGCGGGGCAAGGCGGGGCGATGCGCAGGGTTACCGCCATCTGGCCGCCGAGATGGCGCGTGTCTTTCCCGAACTGGCGGGTGCGCCAATCGCTGGCGGCTGGTCAGGCCAGATCGGTTATACGTTCGACGACATGCCCCATCTCGGGGTCGTCGACGGCATTCACTATGCCCTCGGCTATTGCGGCACCGGCGTCTCCCGCGCGACCTGGTTCGGCGACAAGATCGCGAAGAAAGTGCTGGGTGATCCCGATGGGGCGAGCGCCTTCGACGATCTGATCTTCCCCAGCCATCCCTTCTGGTTCGCGGCGCGCAGCGCCGTGCCCTGGGTCGAGGCCTGGTATCGTCTGCGCGATAGCCTCTAGAAGGTCACGCCCGCCAGCGCGGCCCTTCGTCCGGCAGGCGCGACACGAGCGCGGCGAACAGGGCGCCGCGTTCGGCGAGGCTGGCCAGCGGAATCCGCTCGCGCCGGCTGCAGGTGTCGAAACAGACCGGGCCAACACCATCGAGGGTCGGGCAGCCCAGCGCCGCGCCGAAACTCCCGTCCGAGCCGCCCCGGGTGACAAGCGGGGGCGCCACCACGCCAAGGCGCGCGGCCTCCTCGGCATAGAGCCGGTACAGGGTATCGCCCCGGTCGCGGGGAAATACCGGCCGGGTCATGCCGCCGGCTTTGGTCAGGGTCACCGCCAGATCAACGGCGCCCGCCCGGCCGACGATGTCGCCGATGGCGGCCAGCAGCAGGCTGGCATCGAGGGGGTCGGCGGCCCGCAGATCGACATGCATCACCGCATGGTCGGGCACGACCTGGCGCGCGGTGCCGGCGTTCAGCATGCCGACCGTGACGATCCGGCCCTGGTCCGGCGCGCTCAGATCCTCCAGCGGGCCGACGAGGCCGGCCAGCGCGCGCAGGGCGCTGTGTCCTTCCTCCGGGTTGACGGCGGCATGGGCGGTGCGCCCCCGGGCCTCGATCACCATCGCCCCGACCGCGCCCCGGCCGACGATGACGCCGCCGCCCGGTCGGGCCGGCTCCAGCACCAGGGTCCAGTCCGAGAGCGCCGCCTCCCGCTCGATCTCGGCGCGGGAGCCGGTTGAGCCCAGTTCCTCGTCCGGCACGAACAGGCAGGCGATTTCACCGAGGCCGTCGAAACCATCCTCGATCAGGGCGCGCACGGCGAAAAGCGCCATGACCAGCCCGCCCTTCATGTCGCCGACACCGGGACCGTAAGCATGGGTCCCGTCGGACGAGAACGGCCATTCGGCCGCCGTGCCCGCGGGCCAGACCGTATCGAGGTGACCAAGGATCAGCAGCCGGCCCGTGCCGCCGAAGCGCCGCCGCATCAGGCGAAGGGCGCCGCGCCCGGGAACCGGCCGTCGCTCTTCCTCGAAACCGAGGCCGGACCATTCGCTGGCGAGAATATCGCCCACGCGGTCGACCCCCGCCGCGTCATGGGAGCCGGAATCCTGATTCACCAGACGGCCGAGGAGGTCCAGCATGGCCGGGGTCTGGTGGCGAAGGCGGGTAAGCATGGTCTGCACCGTGACGACATCATATTGCATACTGTGTACCGTATGGCGTAGGACTATACAGGTCAATTCCACTCTCCCCTCTTTTCGAGAAGGCTGATGGCCGTTTCCGAGATCGACGCCCCCGCCCCTTACCGCCAGATCACCATTCCGCTTGCCGATGGCACGGTGCTGGCGGCCCGCCTGTGGCTACCGGAAGCGGCGGCGGGTCCCGTCCCCGTGGTGCTGGAATGGATCCCCTATCGCCAGTCGGACCTGACGGCGGTGGGCGATGCCATGATGCATGGCTGGTTCGCCCGGAACGGCATCGCCGCCGTCCGCGTCGACATCCGGGGCAGCGGCAATTCGGATGGCGTGCTGCGCGACGAATACCTGCGCCGCGAACAGGACGACGCGGTCGAGGTCATCGCCTGGCTGGCGGCGCGGGACTGGTGCAATGGCGCGGTCGGCATGATCGGCATTTCCTGGGGCGGCTTTGCCGCCCTGCAGATCGCCGCCCGTCGCCCGCCGGCCCTGAAGGCGATCATCACCTGCTGCTCGACCGACGATCGCTATGCCGACGATGTCCATTACATGGGCGGCTGCCTCCTGTCGGATGGCATCACCTGGGGCAATGCCCTGTTCGGGCAATTGGCCCGGCCGCCGGACCCGCTGCATGTCGGCGCGCGCTGGCGCGAGATGTGGCAGGCGCGGCTGGACGCGGTCGAGCCGCCGCTGGCGAGCTGGCTGGCGCATCCGACGCGGGATGATTTCTGGCGCCATGGCTCGGTCTGCGAGGATTACGGCGCCATCACCTGCGCCGTCTATGCCGTCGGCGGCTGGACCGATGGCTACAGCGACGCGATCCTGCGCCTGATGGAACATCTGTCCGCGCCGCGAAAGGGCCTGATCGGCCCCTGGACCCATGTCTATCCGCAAGGGGGCGCGCCCGGTCCCGCCATCGGCTTCCTGCAGGAGGCGCTGCGCTGGTGGAATCACTGGCTGAAGGGCGAGGACACGGGCGTGATGGACGAGCCCATGATCCGCTTCTGGCACGGCGAATCCTTACACCCCGATGCCCGGATGCCGTCGATCGGCGGCCACTGGCGCGGCCTGCCCGCCTGGCCCCCCGGTGATGCCGACAGCCACCGCTTCCACCTCGACCATGGGCGCCTGTCGGAACAGGCGCCGGGCCGGGCCGCCACGCTCGCGATCGCGACGCCCATGACCTGCGGGCTTGCCGGCGGCGAATGGTGCCCGCTCGATGGCGGCGGCACCGGCCCCGAATTCCAGACCGATCAGCGCCTGGACGACGGACTGTCGGTCTGTTTCGACAGCGCGCCCCTCGATGTCCCCCTCGATCTCGTCGGCAAGCCGGTGTTCGAGGCCGAGCTGAGCCTGCCCGGGCCGGTGTCCATCCTGGCGCTGCGCCTGTGCGAAGTGGCGCCGGACGGCAC